>CAYPUR010000021.1:0-815 GCA_964413865.1 uncultured Verrucomicrobiota bacterium | reverse complement strand
GATCCGAGGCGTCCCGGTGGCAGAACACAGAACCGGCTTGAGGACGGCCGGCGCCGCGCTGCCCGCCGGGACGCTCGCGCCCCTAGCGCGGCGGAAGTCCGGTCTCAGCCGTGCCCCCCTGTCCGGCCGGCGCGGCCGCCGGGATCTTCAGTTTCTTGCCGACGAGAATCCGATCGGTCTTCAAATTGTTGGCAGCGCGGAGTTCCTTGAGGGTGACCCCGTAGGTCTTGGCGATGCGCGTCAAATTCTCTCCGCTTTTCACAACGTGCGTTGTCGTGTTCGGGGCGTTCGGATCCTCGATGGCAGCCGCCCCGCCGCTCTGCGCGGCGACGGCCGGGATCTGGATCTTGTCGCCGATCCGCATCCGGAGGGGCTCGATGCCAGGGTTGGCCTGCAAGAGCGTGGCGAGGGAAATGCCGTGATTCTTGGCGATTTGGCCCATGGTGTCACGCGCCTTGACCACGTACTCGCTGGTGCTCGGGGGCAAGGTCGGCTGCACCGGTTCCACAGGCGGCGGCGTCGACGTCACCCACGTCTCGTTGGTCGGCACGCTCGGGGTCAGCGCCACTCCCGGCTGGTCGTAGGGATCGCCTGTCAAGGCCGGCTGGGTTGTCCCCGGACCAAACAGCGCCACGTTGGTGGGCACCGGCGGGGTGACGGGAGTGGTCGGAACCGAGGCTCCCGTGTCACGGCCCGCAAGGCTCTGGTCGACCGTCTTCGGTTTGCAGCCCTGAAGCAAAAGGCCGCCAAAAAACACCGCATGCAAGGCGATGATCGAGATCACCGCGAGGCGGACATTGGACTTGCCCCTGGCC
>CAYPUR010000020.1:26332-32801 GCA_964413865.1 uncultured Verrucomicrobiota bacterium | reverse complement strand
CGGCGCAAGGACAGACATCGGTGCAGGCGCCGGGTCAGGGGACCCGGCCTACAAGCTGAGGATGCCCATTCTGTAGCAGGCCGCGTGCCCCCACGCGGCGCATACTCGATTCCCACCGACAACCTCCAGATGCACTTAACCGGCCGACAACCGGTCATCGGTTCTTGACTTCGCGGGAATCTAAGACGATCACGGCTGCGATCCTGCGCGTGAGACCAAAGGGATTCGCAGGCCGCGCGCCCCGACGCGGGGGGTCTTCTGTCGCTCGATAGAGCGGCAGTCAATCCATTCGAGAGAAAGGCCGAGTCGCTATGTTTTCACACGAGGCAGAACAACATGTGCGGACGGATCGAGTGTCGACAAGCCGATGCCGGTTCGGCGGCGGGGAGGTGATCGGACGATGTTGGGCTCTGTCCATCGGCGTGATCATCGCGGCTGCCGGCGTGTCCGCCTCGACCCTCACCTGGGACGGTGAGGGTGACGGTCAGAGCTGGCACGACCCGCTCAATTGGAGCGGCAACACACTGCCCGTTGCGGCCGACGATGTCGTCCTGGCGCCGCCTGAAGGGACGACAGTGGTTTTTGCGGGCAGCGACGCAGCGATCCGGCGACTCGATGTGCGCGGGGCGCTGCGACTGGCGAGCGGCAATCTCGACGTCGGGGAGACCGCGACCGTCTCGGGAACGATCGAGCTTGCGGGCGGGCGGTTCTCGGCCACGGGCGGGTTGAGCGCCGTGGGCGGCGCTCTGCACTACCTGGGCGGGGTCGTCGAGGGGCTGGTCACGGTGCACAGCGGCCTGCTGGAACTGGGACCGAGCGGCGAGGCAGCCGCGACGTTCCTGCTCCAGGGAATCTGCAGCCTCTCGGGGATCGTCCATGCGAATCAATCGGTCCAAGTCCAGGGCTCGGTGAGTTACGGACGCGCCGTAGCGACCGCGCCCATCGGGATGACGAACCAGGGCACCATCCGGCTCGAATGCGCGTCGGACAACGGCTTCGCGGACCAGAGTGTCACACTGGCCATCTCGAGCGGATGGCTCCGGAACGAAGCGAACGGTCGCATCGAGGTCAGCGCGGCCAACGGGGAAAGGCGGTCGATTCAGGGTGCCGTGCACAACGAGGGAACGGTGTCGATCGAGGGCGGGATCGGACTGGTCGTGAGTGGGAGCCAAGCCGTGTTTGCCCAGGCCGGCGGCGCGATCGCCGCAGAAGACGATCCCACAGCAGGCAGCTTCTTGCTCGAGGGGGGTGAGTTCGATTGGACAGGCGGCACGCTCGATGGGATTGTTCGCGTTCGCGACGCGCGAGTCTCTGTGGGGGATGGCCTCAGCCAGGCATCGACTCTGCGCCTAGTAGGGGCCGAGAACCGCCTGATCGCGAACTTGTCTCCCCAAGTCACATTGTGGATCGAGGGCACAACCACCTGGGGTGTGGGGAAACTGACAGCCGAGGCGGACGCGGAGAATCGGGGGACAATTCACCTGCAAACGAGCTCCGACAACGGCTTTGCCGACCAGAGCTCGCGCCTGGACTGCGGTCCGGACGGCTTGCTCAACGCCCCGGGCGCGGTGATCAGCACGGCGAGTGGCGCGGGCGACGCTCGCGGCATCACGGGGCGGCTGGTCAACCGCGGGCGGGTCGAGGCCGGGATCGAGACTCCGTTTGTCGGGACACTCGAAGCCGCAGGGGGAACCTTTGCGGGTGCGTTTCGAGTGAGAGACTCGGACCTGTACGTGACGGGCTCGCCAGCCGAGCCGACGCTCATCGACCTGGTGGGGCCCAACAACCGGCTGTTCACCGACAACCTGGTCCGGACGATTCTCTGGGTGGAAGGCAACCTCACCTACGATCTGGCGCGGCTGACGATGCCAACGGGTGTCGTCAATCACGGCGTGATCAGGCTGCAGACAACCTCGAACGTCAGTTATCGGGAAGTGGGAAGTTACCTGCGAACAGTCGAGGGATCGCTGACCAACGGGGTCGATGGCATCATCGACGTGCGGCTGGATCAGGGCGACGGGCGTTCCATCGAGGGCAGCCTGATGAACGAGGGCTCGATCCTCATCGAGGCAGGGACGACTCTCGAGGTTCGGGGCGCCGCGCCGGTGTTCGTGCAGACCGCAGGCAAGATCGATGCCCAAGGGGCTTTCTTCTTCGACAGCGGTGGTTTCGATTTGCTGGGGGGTGTGCTCGAGGGAACGGTGCGCGCCCGCAACTCGACCGTATTGGTGGGTGAGGGCCTGGCCGCGGCTTCGACTCTCCGGCTGGTGGGAGCGGGCAACAGACTGGTGTCCAACCGCTCGACGGTTGGCACATTGTGGGTCGAGGGCACAACCACCTGGGGTGTGGCGAAACTGACAGCCGAAGCAGACGCGGAGAATCGGGGAACGATTCGCCTCGAGGCCAGCTCGAGCAATGGCTGGTCCGACGAGAGCTCACGCCTGGATTGCGGTCCGGACGGCTTGCTCAACGCCTCGGGCGCCGTCATCAGCACGGCGAGTGGCGCGGGCGACGCTCGCGGCATCACGGGGCGGCTGGTCAACCGCGGGCGGGTCGAGGCCGGGATCGAGACTCCGTTTGTCGGGACACTTGAAGCCGCAGGGGGAACCTTTGCGGGTGCGTTTCGTGTGCGGGACTCGGACCTACACGTGACCGGCTCGCCGGGTGAAGCGACGCTCATCAACCTGGTGGGACCCAACAACCGGCTGTTAACCGACAACCTGGCCCGGACGATTCTCTGGGTGGAAGGCAACCTCACCTACGACCTGGCGCGGCTGACGATGCCGACAGGCGTCGTCAATCACGGCGTGATCAGGCTGCAGACCACATCGAACGTCGGCCATCAAGAGGTGGGGAGTTACCTGCGAATACTCGAAGGATCGCTGACCAACGGGGTCGATGGCATCATCGACGTGCGGCTGGATCAGGGCGACGGGCGTTCCATCGAGGGCAGCCTGATGAACGAGGGCTCGATCCTCATCGAGGCAGGGACGACTATCGAAGTCCGGGGTACAGCGCCGGTGTTCGTGCAGACCGCGGGCGAGATCGATGCCCAAGGGGCGTTCTTCTTCGAGAGCGGTCGATTCGAACTGGTGGGGGGGGTGCTCAAGGGGACTGTGCGCGCCCGCAACTCGACTGTTTTGGTGAGCGGCAGCGTGGCCGCCGATTCCACACTCCGGCTGGTGGGAACCGCCAATCGTTTGATCACGAACTTGTCGCCTCATGTGAAACTCTGGGTCGAAGGCGCGATTGCCTGGGGCGCAGCGAAACTGACGGCGGAGGCGGGGGCGGAGAATCGGGGCACGATTCACATCGAGACCAGCTCGAGCAATTCCTGGTCGGACGAGAGCTCGCGTCTCGATTGCGGACCGGACGGCTTGCTCAACGCCCCAGGCGCACTCATCAGCACCGCCAGCGGGGCTGGCGATGCTCGCGGCATTACGGGGCGGCTGGTCAACCGCGGGCGGGTGGATGCCCAGAGCGATACGGAATTCACGGGGACGCTGCAGGCCGATGGCGGGACCTACTCGGGCGCCCTGTTGATCCACGACTCGGACCTGCTGGTAACGGGCTCGCCTCCCGAGCCGACATCTCTCCTGCTCGAAGGCGGCGCCAACCGGCTCCTGACGGGCAACCTGCACAACACCGAACTGTGGCTGCGCGGCAACACGCGCTTCGGCACGGCGGTGCTGACGGCGATGGGGAGCGTGACCAACGAAGGCGTCATTCGTCTCGACACGACAAGCATCGACTACCGCCAAATGGGATCCCAACTGGTCCTCAGCACGGGCGTGTTGCACAACGGGCCGGGCGGCACGCTCCGTCTTGCGGCGGGCGTTGGAGGGCCGCGGACCGTGACCGCAGCGCTCGTCAACGACGGCACCGTTGAGTTCGATATCGCAGGCAGCGTGGGCTCGAGTCGGGCGCGTCACGTCAATCGCGGCACGCTGCGCCTCAACGGGGCCGCGGCCACGTTCAGCGGATTGACATTCGAGAATGAACCGGCGGGTCGCATCACAGGCGATGGAACTCTGAACGTGTCGGGGCTCCGTTTTTCGAATGCCGGCACGATTGCCCCAGGCGCGCCGATCGGCGTACTAACGCTGACAGGCACCCTCGTTCAGAATCCCGCGGGCGTCGTCGAGATCCAACTTGCGGGTTCTGATACCGGCCCGATTCACGACCGGCTGGCGGTCAGCGGGGCGGCGTATCTCGAGGGCCTGCTGCGCCTCGAACGGCTGGAAGGTTTCCTGCCCGAGCTGGGCAGTTCGTTTGCGGTTGTAACGCACGCGGCGCCGTACGGACGGTTCCGTCAGGTCGACGGGACGGCGGTGGGCGATGATCTGAGATTCGACGTCACCTATCAGCCGACGCAGGTCTTGATCGAGACCGTCTCCGCATCGTCCACCAACGAACAGGCTCCGACAATCGTGCTTCAGCCGGCCAGCCAGGAGGTGGTTCAGGGCCGTCCGGCGTGGTTCGGCGTGACGGTCAATGGCGCCACGCCACTCGCGTACCAATGGCAATTGAACGAAGTCGACCTGCCGGGCGCCACTGACAGCGTGCTGCACCTGCCTGCTGTCTCGAGTGCCGACGCCGGCGCCTATCGCGTCCTGGTCGAGAATGCCTACGGTTCCGTGGCGAGCGCTCCAGCAACCCTCGTGGTGCAGCAATCGATCGGGACATTCGTGGCGCTGGCTGAGGCGGGTGCGACGGAGTTGCCCGTCGTGCCCGGCGACGGCGTCCGCATCGAGGTCTTCAACGGCATCGGCGGCGGCCAGGCCCCGGCCCCGGCCCACCTCGACGGAATCGAACCGGACGGCACGACCTTGAGTCCTTTCATCGATTTCCCGCGTCCGGGCGCCACGGTGGCGGTCGGGACCAGTTTCAACCGGTTCTTTGCCGAGACTACCACCCCGCCCGAACAAGTGAGCGGACTGAGCGCGGCCAACTTCATCCTGCGACACGACTTCTACGTCAGGATATCACGCGATCTGGATCTCGATGCCGACACACCGGCCATCGACGTCCGACTCGGTGTCGGCAGCGACGATGGTTTCCACCTGGCCGTCGGTTCGGTGTTCATCGGGTCGGCCGGAGACCGCGGCTTCGCATACACTTATCGGATGGTGTCGTTCGAGGAGGAGGGGCTGTATCCGGTCACATTGCTGTTTGCCGCCAATGCAGTCGGGTCCAGCGGTCTCGAGTTTGCATGGGAGACCGCGATACACGGGACGGTGATCGTGCCCCAGGCGGCGCTCTATCGCTCCCCCACTCCCGGGCAACACCTGATCACGTTCGAGGAACTGCCGGCGGGAACGGTCATCAGCAACCAATTCGCGAGGGAAGGAATTCTCTTCCAGACCGTGAGCGGCAATCCGCAGGTGACCGCCGATCGGTCGGACAAGTTCGTGCCGATCTCGCCGCCCCACGTCTATGCCGATCCCGCGATCGATCCCGCCGCGCCCGTCGAGATCGAACTCCGCTTCGTCGAGCCCGCGACGGGCCGCTCCGCGACGGTCGATTTCCTCAGCTTCTTCGTCATCGACGCCGAGGAGACGGGCGCGGTGGTGAGAGCGTTCGATCCCACGGGCGCAGAGGTGTTCCGGCGGGAGTATCACGGCGGCGGCGCGGCTCAGGAACAAGTTCGGATCGAAGTGCCCCGTCTGTTCCGGGTGCGTGTGCATGTCGGTGAAGGGATGGACACGGCCGCCATGGACCACATCACGCTCGGCGCCCCTCAACCGGTCGCGGACCAGTCTTTTCGGATTGCCATAGGAGACGGTGTGATCCGGGACATTCCTGAGCCGGGCGCCGGCGTTCTCGAGTTTGTCGGCGAGGTCGACGAATACACCTTCGCCGCCGTCGCCGGTCAACCCGTGTTCTTCGATGACCGGGACAGCTCGACACGCCGGCTTTTCTGGGAACTGTTTAGCCCCGAAAACACCCTTCTGTTCCGAGATCGTCTCGATGGAACCGATCCCGGGACGTTCGTGCTCGAGCGGACCGGCGACTACCGCATCCTTGTCCTGGGCGAAAATCCGGCCAACGACACCGGCACCTACGCCTTCAAGCTCTGGAGCGAGATGCCGTCCATCCAACGTCACCCGTCGAGTCTGACGGTCTATGTGGGGCGGGATGCAACGTTCTCAGTGCTGGCAGAGAGCGGGCTCCCGCTGACTTATCAGTGGCGATTGAATGGCGCCGACCTTGCGGAGGCGACACAGCCGGTGTTGACCTTGTCGCGTGTCCGCCCGGATCAGGCGGGCTCCTACACCGTTCGAGTCAGCAACGCGGTGGGATCCGTTGAAAGCGACCCGGCCGCGCTCACGATCGACAGTAACGTTTCTGACCTGGCCGTCTTCGGTCTCCTTGGACCCGCGACTGGGCGGCCGGGCGAGCCGGTGGAACTGACATGGGCGATCACCAACACCGGAATCGCCTCAGCCGTCGCGCCCTGGACCGAGAC
>CAYPUR010000020.1:18606-26232 GCA_964413865.1 uncultured Verrucomicrobiota bacterium | reverse complement strand
TGATCGAAGCCGCGGCAGCGGGCTACACGCGAGCGCAGGCGACCCTCGTGGTGCACGATGTGGATGTGCCGACGCTCGCGCTGACTCTGCTGGAAACGAACCTTGTTGAAGGAGACTTCCTGCGCGCGACCCTCGCGTTGACCCCTCCGATGGGACGGGACTTGACCGTGACGCTCGAGTCTACGAATCCGGACCACCTGACAGCGCCGAGTTCCGCAGTCATCCCGGCCGGCCAGACGGGCGCGGAGTTCAACATCGAGGCGATCGACGACGCGTGGCTCGAAGCCGCCATGTGTTGCACCGTCAGCGCCTTTGCGCCGGGGCTCTCTCCGGTCGCGGCCACGGTGTGCGTGATCGACAACGACGTGCCTGCCCTGGCAATCGAGGCCGCGCGCCCGTCCGTCAGCGAGGCGGACGGTCCGTTGGCCACCACCGCCACCCTCACCCGCGATCCGCGCGGCGCGATCCCAATCCAGTTCGAACTCGAATCGAGCGATCGGTCCGAGATCCTGGTGCCCGCCGCCATCACGATTCCCGCAGGCGCCGCTGCATCGAGCTTCCCGGTCAGCGCCGTCGACGACGCGCTTGTCGATGGCACCCAAACGGTCCAGATCCGCGCTTTCCTACTCGAAACCGCCTCGGGCAGACGGTTGGGTTCGCCACTCGTGGTGTCCATCGAGGTCACAGACGACGAGGCCCCGAGCCTGACACTGACTCTGGACCGCGATTGGGTACCCGAAGGACTCGCCCCCGCTGCCGTCGGCACGGTCTCGCGCAATCCTGTCACCGAGACAGCGCTCGAAGTCCAACTCGCCTCAGACCGCCTCGGTGAGGCCGCTGTTCCGGCCAGAGTCGTCATCCCCGCCGGCCAAGCCAGCGCCACGTTCGAAATCGCGAGCCTCGATGACGCGGTCGCCGACGGGAACCAGAACGTCGTCATCACGGCCCAGGCGCCGGGGTTCGCCTCGGCTCACGCCAGTCTGATTGTCTCGGACGTGAATCTGCCGGACCTGCTGATCACCCGGCTCACGGGGCCCGAAGACGGTCTGACGGGCGCCTCTTTCAAACTGACGTATCGCGAGTCCAATCAGGGCCGCACCGCCGCCGCGGGATCGTGGTCGCAGCGATTGTACCTTTCGACCGATCCGTATCCCGGCGACGATTTGTATCTGGGCGAAGCGGCGTTTTCCGGGACCATGGAGCCGGGTCTTTACCTCGAACGGACACTCCAGTATCGCCTCCCGAACGCTCCGGGCGAGTATTGGCTGGTGGCGGTGGCCGATGCCGCCGACGCCATCATCGAGGCAGTCGAGGCCAACAACGCCACGGTGTCGACCCGCCCCATCCGCGTGACCGCCGCTTACTCCGCAACCGTCACGACCGACCTCGACGTCGCTCCCGCCAACACCGCGGTGCCCCTGCGCGGACACGCTGTCCGCACCGGTACGGCAGACCCTGCCGCCTTCGAACTGGTCAACATCCAGATCACAGTGCGCGACACACGACGCGTGCTAACGGTCCTGACGGATGCCCAGGGCGCATTCGCGACGACGTTCCGACCTTTGCCCGGCGAGGCGGGCCGATACGAGATCAGCGCCGCCCACCCAGGCGTCGCCGATGCCCCGACCCAGGATACGTTCGTTCTTGTCGGACTCCGATTCGATCCGCCCGAACTGGCGATCGAATTGGCCGGCGCCGAGTCGCGAACGGGCCGCGTGGCGTTGGTCAACCTCACAGAAATCCCCCTCACGCAACTCAGCGTGACCTCGAGCGCGCTTCCCCCGGGTCTCGAAATCGAGTGGACGCTTCCGTCCGGCCTTCCGCCGGACGGCGAGGCTGAGGCCGCCTATCGCATCACGTCGACCTCGGACGCGCCGTTGCAGGCCCCGCTGTGGGCCGACGTGCGGAGCGCGGAGGACGCCTGGAATCGGCTCCCGATCTCGATTCTCGTCAAGCCGCTTGCGCCGCGACTCGAAGCGGTGCCCGGCACGCTCGTCGCCAGCATGGTGCGCGGTGATCAAACGCTCGTGACGTTCCAGGTCCAAAACCTGGGAGGCGTCGCCACCGGCCCCCTTCAAATTCTGCTCCCCGACGCGCCCTGGCTCCAGCTCGCCTCTCCCTCGCCAATGCCGCCCCTCGAACCAGGGGCGCGCCAGCCCGTGACGCTTCAGTTGGTCCCGCCGGCCACCATGAACCTGACCGAGTACCCGGGAAGCCTCGTCCTCACGGACGGCGCGGCCCGACTCAATGTGCCCTTCCGCTTCCGCGCGGTGTCCGACGCGACCGGCGCCGTCCGGGTCGGCGTCGAGGACGAGTACACGTACTACGCCGAAGGCGCCCCGCGGGTTGCGGGGGCGGAGATCGTGATCCGGGACGCGCTTTCCAAACAAGAAGTGGCCAAGACAACAGCCGATGCCGATGGCTGGGCCGAATTCACAGGCTTGCGTGAGGGATACTACGAGGTCGAAGCCACGGCTCCCGATCACAACGCCAACCGCCAGAATGTGCTGGTCCTGTCCGGGGAGACAAACGAACAGCGGCTCTTCCTGCCCCGCCAGACTGTCCAATACGTGTGGACCGTGGTGCCCACGACGATCGAGGACCACACGCGGATCACCATCGAGGCGGTGTTTGAAACCGAGGTCCCTGTGCCGGTCATCACGATCGAGCCGCCGCTGATCGACTTGGCTGAGGTCGCGGGCGATTTCGCCCAAATCGATCTCAAGATCACCAATCACGGACTGATCGCCGCCGAGGCGATGCGGTTCGATTTCGACACGCACCCGCGTTGGGAGATCAAGCCGCTGGTCACAGACCTGGGCACGCTGCCCGCGCGAAGTTCATTGACCGTGCCGGTCCGCATCCGGCGGCTGTCGGGAACGACGCAGGCGATCTCGACGGCGAGCGCGGATTCGGTCGGAAGGTCTGGCGTCGGTCTTGCGGTCCCGGATCCGTTCGATGCAGGCTGCTCGATGGGCGCGCGCTTGCTCTGGGAACTGCTGTGCGGCCCCAGCCGGAATCTCTACAACCGGCCGATCCCGATCGCCAACGTCGGCGGCGGATGCCCCTACGGGGGGGTTGTTTTACGGGCGGCAGGCGGCGGCGGCGGCGGGGGTGCTTTCCTAGGCAGCGGCACGGTGGTCGCCACCAACTTCAATTGCCATCCGTGCGCGGAGAAGGCGTTCAAGGCCATTCTCCAGTGCGCCGTCAAATTCATCCCTCTGCCGGACTGGGTGAAGTGTGTCCGGCACCAGAACAAGTGCGTCCGGCAAGCGTGGCAGGGCGGCTTCCCGCCCAGCCTTGGCACGTTGTATCAGTGCGGCAAGGCGCAACTCACATGCGCCAAGGCCGCCGGGCGTTCCGTCCCGGGGCTCTCGTACCTCAAGTACATCGAGTGCGCTTACTCGATCCTCACGGTCTGTCAGACCAACGCGCTCGCAGCGTCGGACGGACGTCTGGTCGGATTGCATGGCCCTCCACCCGGGGGGGCATGGCAGTTGCCCGAGGTGCCCGCGACCGTTCCCGAGCTCGAGTCCGTGCGCGTCTATCTCGAGCGCGCCAAGCAGGTGATGGAAGCGGAGGCCTACGTTTTCGGCGACGTGTCCTGGCTCGAGTTTGTGGATTCCGAGGCATGGTCGGACTGGCTCGAGGCGTTCGACCAGGCCATCGACGGTGCGACTGAGGCGGATTGGATGGTTTCGGAGACCGAACGCGCCGCGCTCCTGGCCCGGCCTTCCTCCACTGTCATCACCCCCGAACGTGCTAACGCTTTTCTCGATCGCTGGAACCGCTCTCTGACCTACTGGCAGGCCGGCATCTTCCTTCTCGAAGACGTGCCGCCCGGACAAAGCACCGACTTCATCGCCCTCGACGAGTGGGGCGAGGTGGCCGAACAGGCCGATGCCGCCGCGGATTTGGCCGTGGCGGACGGTTTCGAAGATCCGTTCGTCGGGCTCCAAACCATGATCGATCGGGCCCAACGGCAGTTGGCCGAGCCCAACCAGGGCGTCTGCGCCACCGTACGCCTGAGCATCGACCAGGATGCCGTCCTGACCCGCGATGCCTTCACCGCGTCACTCGAGTTGATCAACCGGTCGGAGGATGACATGACGCAACTCCGCGTCGACCTCGCCGTCCAGGACGATACAGGAGCGCCTGTGACCGACCGCTTCGTCATCCGGCCCCCCTCGCTCGAGGGCCTGGACAAAACCGATGGCACCGGGCGAGTGTTGGCCAACACAAGCGGGCGCGCGGCCTGGACAATCCTGCCCACCCGCGACGCCGCCCCGGATCGGACGCGCGTTTATTTCGTGGTCGGCGCCCTGGCCTACTCGCAGGAGGGCACCGAGGTGCGGGTGCCGCTCGCCCCCACACCGATTACCGTCTACCCCAGCCCCAGCCTGTTCCTGCAATACTTCCACCAGCGCGATGTGCTGGCCGACGATCCATTCACAGACGCCATCGAACCCAGTGTACCGTATTCGCTGGCCGTGATGGTGCGAAATCAAGGCGCCGGCGAAGCCCGCGACTTCCGCATCACCTCCGCTGAACCCAAGATCGTCGAAAACGAAAAGGGCCTGCTCATCAACTTCGAGATCCTCGCCACCGAAGTGGCCGGGCGCAGCCTCACGCCGTCGCTGACGGCTGACTTCGGCAACATCCCGCCCGGCAGCCTGGCGATCGGGCGCTGGCTGTTCCGATCCTCGCTGCAGGGTCTCTTTATCGACTACGAGGCCCGCTTCGAGCATGTGGATGGCCTGGGCGAACCGCGGCTCTCGTTGATCGAAGACGTCGAGATCCACGAACTGATTCGCATCGTGCACGCCCGCGGCCCAAACGACGACGATCTGCCCGACATGCTGGTCAACGATTTCCCGGATGATCTCGACTTGCCGGATACGCTCTACCTCAGCAACGGCAGCGTCCACCCCGTCAGTGTCATCCGCCAAGTCGCCGTCAACGGCCAGCCCTCGGATGGCAACCTGAGCATCGCACTCCCCGCCCCCGTGCCTGCCGGTTGGGTCTATCTGCGGCTGCCCGATCCCGGCCAGGGCGAATACCAATTGACCCAGATCCGGCGTCCCGACGGAACTGAGATCGGCATCGGCGACAACGCCTGGACCACTGACCGCACGTTCGTCGGCGGCGGCCACCGGCCGGTTTATGACAACACGCTCCACATCCTGGATCGCGCCAGTCCGGGCACGTACACGCTCACCTATGCCCCGGCGCCGGATCTCGATCCTGTCCCACCGTCCAGCGTCGTGTCCGCTCTGCCCCCAGACAGTTTTCCCACCATCGCCGTCGCATGGAGCGGCTCGGACAACCCGGGCGGAAGCGGCCTGGATTACTTCGACCTGTTCGTCGCGGTGAATGACGGGCCGTTCGTGCCGTGGCTGACCCGGACCCGCCTGACCGGCGCCCTCTACGCGGGCACGTTCGGCAACCGCTACGCATTCCACAGCGTCGCCACCGATATCGCCGGCAACATCGAGGACGCCCCCGCTGCGCCGGATGCCATAACCACGGTGACTCTGCAGAACACCGCTCCCACGTTGACCGTGCCCGGCGAAATCGCGGTCTCGGAAGGCGAGCCCGTCATCGCCGCCGCCTCTGCAACCGACCCCGATCTGCCGCCCGACCTTTTGAGCTTCCGCCTCGTCGGCCCCGCGCCGCCCGGGGTGACAATCGACGCGACAACGGGTGCGCTGCGCTGGGTCACGAGCGAAGCCGACGGCCCCGGCCGCTATGAGTTGATTGTCCAGGTCAGCGACAACGGCACACCGCCGTTGAGCGCAGCCCAGCCCCTTGTTGTCCAGGTCCATGAGGTCAACGAACCTCCCACACTTGCGCCGCTCATGGACGCCACAATCGACGAAGGCCGAATCCTGCAGTTTACCGCCGAGGCCCGCGACCCGGATCGGCCCGCGAACGGCCTGGTCTTCCGGCTCGATCCCGGCGCCCCGGTTGGAGCCGCGATTGAACCGGCCACAGGCCTGTTCACATGGCAGCCGGGTCCCGCCCAGGGACCGTCCACCAACCGGATGACAGTGACGGTCACGGACGACGGCGCGCCGCCGCTCAGCGACAGCCGGTCATTCACGGTGGTAGTCAACGACACGCTCAGCGATTTCACCGTGTCGCTCGGGCGAACGAATCTGCTGGCCAGCGAGACCGGCTCGGTTCCCGTGCGCATCGACACCCGCGCTGATGTGCGACAGCTTACGTTCGACCTGCGGATCGACGGAGATCGGTTGCAGAATCTCCAATTAGCGCCCCGCCCGGACGCTGTGGCAGGCTCGAGTTTTCTGTCAGTCGGACCCGGTCGATGGCGCTGCCAACTCGATGCGGCCGAGGGCCGTCCGTTCTCCGGTTTGGTGACGCTCGGCGACCTCGCTTTTGCGAGCGCGTCCGACGCTCCGTCGACTGCCGTCACCCTGGGCGTCGGCGACCTCGAAGCGGTCCGATCGAGCGGACAGGTCATTCGCCATGGTTGGGGACAGGACGGAAGAGTGCTCGTGATCGGTGAACAGCCCATCCTCGAAGTCAGTCCCGAGCCGGACCTCCCGCTGGCGCTCTACGGGCGTCCCGGACGCACCTACGAGATCCGGTCGACGACCGATCTGGCGGGCGGCGCGCCGTGGCGTCCGACTGGGCGTGTGCTTCTCGATGGCCGTTTCATGCTGATCGATCGGCCCCTGCCCGAGGAGGCCAATGCCTTTCACAGGGCCGTCGAATTGCCCGCCACGTCGCTGGTGCTCGAAATCCAGCGGACAACCGAAGGGCCGCTGGCGCTGCGCCTGTTCGCGCCGGCCGGCGCCGAGGTGATCCTCGAATCATCGGCGCGGTGGACACCCGAGGCCGTCTGGAGCGAGGAAGGGCGCTTCGTGCTTGAATCGGGTTTCAGGCAATTCCCGGTCGACACAGGCGCGGCGTCCCGATTCTATCGCGCCCGAATCGAGTAGTCGTGTTTTGCGAACCTCGACACGGAAAGCGGCGATGAAGCGCACGCCTGCCTGGGCCAAGCGAAGCGCGGCAGGCAGGCACTTCGGGGCTTTCGCCGCGCCGGACGCGCTCGATGGCGCGCAGCGCCCCGGAGCGCCGGCTTTAGCGCCCGCGCCGCGCCATGGCCGCCTCGATCTCGTCGGCTTCGAGTGGGATTGTACTCATCAGGTCGATGTTGCCCTCCTCGCCGATCACGACCGTGTTCTCGAGGCGGACGCCGAGGTTTTCCTCGCGGATGTAGATTCCCGGCTCGACGGTCATCACCCAGCCCGGTTGCATCGGTTCGGTGGTGAACCCGACGTCGTGCACATCCAGTCCGATCGGATGGCCGACGCCGTGCATGAAGTACCGCCGATAGGCCGGGTTCGCCGGATCCTGCTGCCGGATTTGCCGCATGGTCAGGAGGCCGACATCCACCAACTCCTTCTCGATCATCTGCTCCGCTTCCTTTTGCCACTCCTTCACCCGCTTGCCCGGCACCAAACCCTGCACGCAGCGGCGGAAGACGCGCAGCACCGCGTTGTAGATCTGCCGCTGGCGCCGCGTAAACCGGCCGCTGACCGGAATCGTGCGCGTCAGGTCCGAGTTGTAGTTGGCGTATCCGGCGGCGACATCGAGCAG
>CAYPUR010000020.1:0-18596 GCA_964413865.1 uncultured Verrucomicrobiota bacterium | reverse complement strand
GGCGCGGCACTGGGCCGAGTTCTCGAGATAATGGAGCACACAGGCATTGCCGCCCGTCGCGATGATCGGCGGATAGGCGAAGTTCCCGTTTCGCCGGATGAACTCGTGGGCGAATTCCGCCTCGATTTCCGTCTCGGTCACGCCGGGTTTGACGAACTTCAGCACCCGTCGAACACCCTGCTCGGTGATCTCCGAGGCCTTCCGGATGATCTCGATTTCAGGCGGCGACTTGACAATGCGGAGCCGATGCATCAGCCGGGCCAGCCGCTGGTAATTGTGGAGCGGATACCGCCGCCGGCAATCGGCCACGAAACGCGCCTCGCGCGTCTCGACCTCGATGACCGCGCGCTTGTGCTCGTTCGAGTTCAGGTAAACGTGCTCGCTCTCGCACATGAGCCGGTGAAAGCGCTTGGGAAACTCGGACAGCCAGTGCACCTGGTCGATCCCGGACAGCTTGCGCGCCTCGTCCTTGCTCAGCTTGTGCCCTTCCCACGTCTCGAGCAGCGGATTCGACTCCCTCACAAACAGCATCTCGCGCTCCTTGGCGTCATCCGCTTCCGGGCAGAGCAGCAGGAGGCTCTCTTCCTGTTCGATGCCGGTGAGATAGAAGAGGTCCGAGTTCGCGCGCAGCGGGATGGTGCCGTCGGCGTTGGTCGGCAGCACGTCGTTGGCGTTGACAATGGCAATCGAGCTCGGCAGCAGCAGCCCCTTGAGGCGCTCGCGGTTCGACACAAACAACTGGGGATCGGGAGGCGTGTAACGCATGGTCTTGAGTCAGTTGAGATTCACGCCCAGAACTCTGCGCGCAGCGGGAGACAGAAACAAGCCCAAGTGCAACAGCCCAAGTGCAGCGGCGCCAAAACTTGCCTCAGTTGCCACGGATTTCGTCTGGGAAGTAACCAGCCCGCATTTCAGGTGAAATGTCACGGTGACCGGTCGGATGACATCAAAAATTGGTGAGGAATGCACACTTGACTCAGCGTCGCCTGTATCTTCAAACCCGAGCCATACAACTGTCCATCGGCCCCGCGGCCAACCATGAAGTCAACCGTGTCGCCGGCCGTTAGGCTGAGTGTCAATCACGAGACACATCATAGACCAGAGAAGACTGCCCATAGCCGCTGACTCCGAGACCAAGGCCAACAACCAACAGCCAGACCGAACCACCTTTGTGAGTTGAGTTCATTGTCTTGGGTGTGCCAGGTCGTTCAATGCAGGATCGCATTCTGGGCCTGTGCGTGTGTGTGTTTATGTTAGCGGAATCCGCACCACATGAGCTGCCGGTTGATCTTCCAAGGCCGGATAGAACGGGCGTCTCACAGACCTTGACCATAGGGGGGAACGCTGGTCAGAAGTCAAGCAGAACGGCTGCCCCCCGTCTGGCCCGGACACCCCACTCGCGTCGAGAGGAACCGTGTCCGGGCCAATCCGGGAAGAGCGGTCTTTCAGGCGCGTTCGGTCGGGCGATGCTGCTCGCAGATCCAGGTGTGGGCCTGGTCGGCCACTTTGGCGAGCAGCAGCAGATCGTCGCGCCCGAAGCTCTCGGTGGTTTTCCACTGATCGCCGTCCTTGTAGAGGCGGCACAGCGAGACGTTGTAGCGGGTGTTGTCGCCAAACGTGTTCTCCCAGATTGCCGCCTTGATCGCGCCGAGGCGGATGGTTTGGGCCGGCCGATTGTTGCCGGAAGCGGCCTGCGGGGCCGGGTTGTTCGGCGTCTGCGGTTTGGTCATGTTCATGTCGTTTCTCCTTGTTGCGGCGGGCGGGGAAGGCCCGAACGCGGTATCCAACACAGCGTACGCGCGCTGTGTTTCCGCAGTTGCATGGAAGACGCTCCCCGGCGCGCCGTGCCAGTAAGATATCCAGCGGGCACGTGTCGTCAAGGGACCCGCTGCCGGGACGCCGTGGGCCCGGGATCCCCGCGCAGTCCGCCGGAGCGGCCCTCGACTGAATGCGATCGAGGCGCCGCGGGTGGTCTTTTGCAGTTGGCAAACGGCCGGAGCGCCTTTCCAATCATGCCCATGAAATCACAGACCGATTACCTCTGGTTCGAGGTGCCAAAACGGCGCGGGTATCTCAGGATCACGGACCAGGTGGAGGCGCTGGTGGGCAGCAGTGGAGTTCAGGAGGGCCTGTGTCTGGTCAATGCCATGCATATCACCGCCAGCGTCTACATCAACGATGCCGAGGACGGACTGCTCCACGACTACGATGTCTGGCTCGAGCAGTTGGCGCCCCACGCCCCGACGGATCAGTACCATCACAATCGGACCGGCGAAGACAACGCGGACGCCCATCTCAAGCGCCAGGTCATGGGCCGCGAAGTCGTGGTGGCGATCACCAAAGGCAAGCTCGATCTGGGCCCTTGGGAACAGATCTTCTACGGCGAGTTTGACGGCCGGCGCCGCAAACGCGTGCTTGTCAAAATCATCGGCGAATAGCCACAGGCCGGAAACCTCCGTCCTCGTCCCAGCATGAGTTTTCCGGGCGAACGGGTCGCCGTGCCATCGGCGTGCCCTGCGTCCCGACGGGTGGCGCGTGGCTCCCCGGTGTTAATCCAGTCCGTTCTCTTCGCCGCTCTCCCACTTGGGATAGATCTCGGGGGAGACTTCGCCGCGGCGGATCAGTTCCTGCAGATCGCGGATGATGGTGCGGCGGGCGACCTTGAATCGGCGGGCCAGGCTCGAAATGTTCGGCCGCCCCTGCGTGTCGGCAAGCAGCCGGCGGATTTCGGTTTGGCGGCTGAGGCGATCGGTCGACCGGCTCAACAACTCCTCGATATCGACGCGCTTCGACCTTTCAAGGGCTTCGAACTGGCGCACGACTTCCGACTCACCACACTGCTCGATGGCGATCTGGATTGTGCGCCGCAGTTCATCCAGATCGATCGGTTTGGGCAGGCAGTAATGCGCCCGCCGCGGACCCTGCAGGGCCTCGATCTGCTGTTGGACCTCGAGGGCGCCTGACACCACGATGATCGGCACGTACGGCAGCAGTTCCTTGAGTTCAGGCAGAAACTCGAGCCCGAGTTCGCCCCGCGCCAGCACATGATCGAGCAGGATGATGTCCGGACGCTGCTTGGAAACGCAGGTCAGGGCCGCTGATCCGGTCTTGGCCCGGGTTAGGGCGTAGTCGGACAACGCCTCTTCATAGATTTCGTACTGCAAATCATCGTCTTCGATTACCAGGATGCGCTTCCGGGTCATGGGTTCGGAGAGACAATGGTCAAAGGCACGCCCCAAGGCAAGTCCGCAACCGGCGTGTTCGGAAAGGCCGTGTATCTGGAGGATGTCGGTGGGAATCGAGTTTGCGCCGCGTGGGGGCACGCGGCCTACAGAATGGCATCCTCAGCTTGTAGGCCGGGTCCCCTGACCCGGCGCTGGAGTTTGGACATTCTTGATGCGTGTCGATGTGGGTGCCTTGACATCGGGACTTCCTTTCCAAAGACTGCCTCTTTTATGGCCGAACCGAAAACGAACGAATTGATGGAGAAGATCGTCTCCCTGTGCAAACGCCGCGGTTTCATTTTTCAGTCGTCTGAAATCTACGGCGGCATCAACGGCTTTTGGGACTACGGACCGCTGGGAGCCGATCTCAAACGCAACGTTCGCGACGCCTGGTGGCGGACGATGGTTCAACAGCGCGGCGATGTCGTGGGCCTCGACGCGACCATCATCATGCACCCGGACATCTGGAAGGCCTCCGGGCACGTCGACACGTTCAGCGACCCGATGTGCGACTGCCTTCTGACGCGAAAGCGGTTCCGCGCGGACCAGGTCGAGCCTCAGAGCGGCGACGTGCACCGTTATGCCGGCGCCTTCGGCGGCGGCTGGCTCGAAGCCGCAGCCCAGGCCGGAGTGAAGGACATCCCCGAGACCCTGGTGGGCGGATACCGGACGCTGACCACGGACGAGGCCGCGCGCGTCCTGGCTGCGGTGAAGGGTGCCGGCCTTAATCCGGCGTGGCACGTCGACGCCTCGTTCTCCGTGCTCGTTCCGGCCGGCAAGCACCCCGAGTACGCCAACAAGGTGGGACGCGCCTTTTATGCGGCGCGCGGGCTGAGCAACCCGGTCCTGATCCTGGCAGGCACCGAATCGGTCCGGGACTCGATGCGCTACAATCCGGAGAACGGCGCGGAACTGACCGAGCCGCGTCCGTTCAACCTGATGCTTCAGACCTGCGTGGGGCCGGTCCAGAGCGCGGAGAACGTGGCGTACCTGCGCCCCGAGACCGCCCAGGCGATCTTCGCCCAGTTCAAGAATGTCCTCGAAACATCGAGGCAACGGGTGCCGTTCGGCGTTGCCCAGGTCGGCAAGGCCTTTCGCAACGAGGTCACGCCGCGGAATTTCACCTTCCGATCCCGGGAGTTCGAGCAGATGGAACTCGAGTTTTTCATTAAGCCGGACGAGGCCATCGAGGCGATTTGCGGGCATGTCGCCCGGGTCGAGGAAGGGGCCTGGCAGGGCGAGCCGCAGCCGGACTGGGGCTGGGAAGTCTGGCACAAATACTGGGTCGAGCAGCGCATCCGGTTCTACGAATCGGTCGGTCTGCCGCGCGCCTCGCTCGAAGAATACTGGCAAAAGCCCGAGGAACTGGCCCACTACGCGCGGGCCACGGTGGACCTGCTCTACCAGTTCCCGTTCGGGGCCCAGGAACTCGAAGGCATCGCCGCGCGCAGCGATTTCGATCTCTCACAGCACCAGCGATTCGCAGGCAAGCCCATGACGGTGTTCGACGAGGAGTTGAAGGCGGCATGGACGAAGCTCGAGCAGAATCGAAAGGACGACCTGTGGCGGCGCTACTTCGAGGGGCGGCGCAGCTACCTCGCGCGGACGGGCATCGAAGCCGAGAAAGCGGCCAGCCAAGCCCGCCTCGAAGCCGATGCGTTGGCCAAGGGCTGGTACGTCCCCCATGTGATCGAGCCGTCCGCGGGTGTCGACCGCCTCATCCTCGCCCTCATCTCCCATGCCTTCACGGAGAACGAGAGTGTCGACGACAAGGGCAAGAAGGAAACGCGCCTGATCATGCGCTTCCATCCTCGCGTCGCCCCCATCAAGGTCGGGGTCTTCCCCCTCCTCAAGAACAAGCCGGATCTGGTCCGAACCGCCCGGGCGATCCGCGACCTCTTGCGTCCGCACCTGACGGTCTTTTACGATGAAGCGGGTTCGATCGGACGCCGCTATGCGCGCCAGGACGAAGCGGGCACGCCGTTCGGCGTCACGGTCGATTTCGACACGCTCGGCGAGGGCGGACCCGAGCTCCGGGACACCGTGACGGTGCGCGAGCGGGACACGGGGCAACAGGCGCGGGTGAAGATCGACGCCCTCCTGCCCTGGCTTCTCGATCGGGTGCGATAGACGTGGCCGCGCGCCGGGCCCGGAGTCTCAAGCTTGCGGGCGCCGGCGGGCCCCTCTTCCATTGCCATGACAGCCGAACAACTGGCCAAAGCGAAAGCGCTCGGTTTCTCGGACAAACAACTGGCCTTCCTGACCGGACGGTCCGAGGACGATCTGCGCGCGATGCGCGCCCGGCTTGGCTTGGTCCCAAGCTATCGGCTGGTGGACACGTGCGCGGCGGAGTTCGAGGCCCACACACCCTACTACTACTCGACGTACGACCGCGGCGACGACGAGGTCAAGCCCTCGGATCGGCGCAAGGTGATGATCCTGGGCGGGGGGCCGAACCGCATCGGCCAGGGCATCGAGTTCGACTACTGCTGCGTCCACGCCGCCTTCGCCCTCAAGGACGACGGATTCGAGACGGTGATGGTCAACTCGAATCCGGAGACCGTCTCGACCGACTACGACACGAGCGACCGTCTCTTCTTCGAACCGCTCACGCTCGAAGACGTGCTCCATATCTACCGGCGCGAACGCTGCTGGGGAGCCATCGCCCAGTTCGGCGGGCAGACCCCGTTGAACCTGGCGCTCGATCTCGAACGGAACGGCGTCAACGTGCTGGGCACCTCGCCCACGAGCATCGAGATCGCGGAAGATCGCGAGTTGTTCGCCGCCATGCTCCAGAAGCTGGACATCCCGCAGCCCCCCAACGGCATCGCCACCAACGAGACGGAAGCCCTTCGCGTGGCCCAAAGGCTCGGCTATCCCGTCCTGGTCCGGCCCTCCTTCGTCCTGGGCGGGCGGGCCATGCAGATCGTTTTTTCGGATGCCGAATTGCAGCACTACATGCGGTTCGCTGTCGAGGCGTCGCCCCAACGCCCCGTGCTGGTCGACAGGTTTCTCGAAGACGCCACGGAAGTGGACGTCGATTGCATCGCCGATGTGGGGCAATTCCCTTCCCCGGACGCGGGGCACGTGGTGATGGGGGGCATGCTCGAACACATCGAGTTCGCCGGCGTGCACTCGGGCGACGCGGCCATGGTTCTTCCGCCGCACGGGCTGACCGACGCCTCGATGCGGACAATCCGCGCGCACACGCACGCGATGGCGCGCGAACTCAAGGTCGTGGGCCTGATGAACGTCCAGTACGCCGTCAAAGGCGAGCGCGTTTATGTGCTCGAAGTCAATCCCCGGGCCTCCCGAACCGTGCCGTTCGTGAGCAAGGCCATCGGCGTGCCGCTGGCCAAGCTGGCCGCCCGAGTCATGGCCGGACGCACCCTGGCCGACCTCGGATTCACGGACGAGACCTGGCCGGACCATTGGGCCGTCAAGGAGTCTGTCTTCCCCTTCAACCGGTTTCGCGGACAGGACATCCTCCTTTCGCCGGAGATGCGGTCCACGGGCGAGGTGATGGGTTTGGATGCCGATCTGGGCATCGCCTACGCAAAGTCGCAAATGGCGGCCGGCACGCCCTTGCCGCTGGGCGGACGCGTCTTCTTCAGCGTGAACGATGCCGACAAACCGCACGCCGCGGCTGTCGCTCGAGGCTTCGCCGAGCTGGGATTCGAGTTGGTGTCCACCCCCGGCACAGCGCAGGTGCTGGCGGCGGCGGGCGTCAAGGTTCAGCCGATCTTCAAGTTGCAGGAAGGCCGTCCAAACGCCCTCGACCTGCTCAAGAACCGCGAGATCCAACTCGTCGTGAACACCCCGTCCGGCCAGGCCCCGCGGGCAGATGAAGTCAGGATCCGCACCACCGCCGTCTACACCGGCGTCCCCATCATGACCACCTTGAGCGGCGCCCGCGCGGCGATTCTGGGCATCGCGGCCCTCAAACGCCACGGCTGCGGAGTCAAAGCCCTCCAGGAATACGCCTGAACCGTCCGCCGCCCCTGGACCGGGCCCCGGCCTGCGCGGACCCGCTCAATCGAGCTCGAAGTCTCCGTCCTCGGGGAACAACGATCTCCCTCAGTATGCTCTTCTAACCCGCATGGCAGTCATCTTGCGAGGTCCGACCGCCCTGTGCCCTATCGGGGTGTGACATATGCGGGTTAGGAGGTGTTATGTCGCGGCGGCCGCTTCCACTTCCTCGGTCTCGAGAAAGCCCTGCAACTGCCGGATCCGGGTCGGATGCCGCATCTTGCGCAGCGCCTTGGCCTCGATCTGGCGGATGCGTTCGCGTGTGACCTTGAACTGCTTGCCCACCTCTTCGAGGGTGCGGGAGTAGCCGTCGCCCAGGCCGAAGCGCAATTCGAGCACCTTGCGCTCCCGCTCGGTCAGCGTCTCGAGCACTTGCCCCAGCTTGTCCTTCAGAAGGCTGTAGCTGGTCATGTCCGAGGGATTCTCGGCCGACTTGTCCTCGATGAAATCCCCGAAGTTGGTGTCGTCGCTGTCGCCGACAGGCGATTGGAGCGAGATCGGCTGCTGGGCCATCTTGAGAACGGCGCGGACCCGCTCGACCGGCATCTGCATCTCGTCCGCAATCTCCTCCGGCGTTGCCTCGCGTCCGAAGTCCTGGACCAACTGCTTCTGGACCCGCATCAGCTTGTTGATGGTCTCGATCATGTGCACCGGGATGCGGATGGTGCGGGCCTGGTCGGCGATCGAGCGGGTGATGGCCTGGCGGATCCACCATGTGGCGTATGTGGAGAATTTGTAGCCCCGGCGGTACTCGAACTTCTCGACCGCCTTCATCAAACCCATGTTGCCTTCCTGAATCAGATCCAGGAAAGAGAGGCCGCGGTTGGTGTACTTCTTGGCGATGGAGATCACCAGCCGCAGGTTGGCCTCCACCATCTCGGTCTTGGCCTGGTGGGCCTTGTACGTGAAATGCTGAAGCTGTTTGTAGGCATTGAGATAGTCCGTGTGGCTCATCCGGACGAATTCCTCGAGCGCGTGGATCTTCCGACGCTCGGAATCGATGATCGACTGGTGGGCGGGCTTGCGCTGCGACTCGAGCTCCACGATCGCCCTGAGGCTCATCTGGATCTTGTCGTGGATGTTGTCCGCCACCAGCGCCATCTCCTCGATCACCTTCTGCTTGTAGTAAAACTTGGGGAATGTCCCCTGGAGCTTGTTGTCCATCTTCCGGAACTCGGACGACGCCTTGAGCTTCCGGCTCTTGTTGCTCTCCTTCTGCCACCGCGCGTACACCCCGTCCACATGCTGGTCCACCCCTCGGACATCCTTCACGAGCTTGCGCAGGGCGCGCAGGTGGTTCTCCCGGCCCTCGATCTTCTTGTCCAGAATCACCCGGTCGAAACGCTCCTTGGGCGGCTCGGAGATCAGTTTCTCCGCCAGGGCAATGTGCTCCTTGCCCGCAAAACCAAAGCCGTATATGATCCGCTTGACCTCGTTCTCCGCATCCTCGATCCGCTTCGAAATCTCCACCTCCTGCTCCCGCGTCAAGAGCGGGACCTGCCCCATCTGCTTCAAATACATCCGGACCGGGTCGTCGAGGATGTCCAGACGCGCCTTCTCATCCTCTTCCTCCGGTTCCGGCTGCTTGATCCGGTCCACCTCCGCCTGGTCCACAATCTCGACATCCAGGTTCCGCAGGCGGGTGTAGACCTCGTCCAGATCATCCGCGGTCACCACCGCGTCCGGCAACGCATCGTTGATGTCGTTGTAGGTCAGGTAGCCCTGCTCCTGAGCCAGGCGGACCAATTCCTTGATCTTCTCCGACAAGTCGAAACCGCCCGGAGAACGCGCCTCGCCGCCCGCGCCAGGGCCCGAAGGCGCAGCCACGGCAACCGGGGCGTCGCCCGTCAGCACCGCGATCCGGGCCGGAGCCGGAAGCACCGGCAGCGACGGCGCCAGAGCGCCCGGCCCCTTCGGTTTTCGGGACTTGGCAGGCGCTTTGGCCACGCGACCGTGGCTGGCAGATTTGGAATGGCCTTTGGGGGGACGGTGTGCGGCGACAGCTTTCTTGCGCTTCTCTCTCGACATAATGTTTGGATCGATCAACCCAGCCCGGGCGAAATCAAGATGGCCGAACAATATTGTGTTTGTGGCTCCCTTAGTCAAGCGGCAGATGCCGCCAGCCGGCTGTCGAAAGTCTCATTTGACTTGCCAGCCGATTCGCCCTCGCCAGGAACAGGCTGGTGCCGGATCCTGCCCCGTTCCTCCCCGCACCCCCAGACCCCAGCCCTTCAGAATGGAGAATCGCCCGAGAACCGGGGGGGCCGGTTCAAAGGTCGTCCACGAACTTCTGCATCGCCTCTTCCTGTTGGGCGATGGACTCAACCAGGCGGAACTGGGTGCGGCAGCGGTCGAGGTTGTGGTCGGGGCGGTGGACTCGGAAGTAGTTGTCGCCCATCAGGTAATCGGCCAGGAAGCGAATGCCGATGGTGTAGGTGATCAGTTTGCCTGAGAACGCCAGGTACCGGCGCTCGGCCGGGGTGCAGAATCTCTCGACCGCTTTCACGTATCCTTGCGCCAGCGCCTGGAACATGGGCATCTGCATCTCCACCTTCGAAAGGTCCTTCTCGTCCTCGAGTGTGGGGCTGGTCGTGGTTCGCACCATGTCGCCAAAATCATAATGCACCAGGCCCGGCATGACGGTGTCGAGATCGACCACACACATGGCGCGCCCGGTCTCCCAGTCGAGCATCACGTTGTTGAACTTCGTGTCGTTGTGGGTGATGCGCTCCGGCACCTCGCCCGCTGCGTGGGCATCGAGCAGGGTGCCAATCCAAGGTTCCTGCTTGAGCGCAAACTCGATCTCGCGGGCTGCGCAGTGGGCCCGATTGCAGTGGTCCTCCTCGATCGCGCGCTTGAGGGTCTCGAACCGCTTGCGCGTGTTGTGAAAGTCGGGAATCGTCTCGTGTAGGCGCGCCCCGGGGAGATCGGCAACCAGGGCCTGAAACTCGCCAAATGCCCGCCCGGCCTCGCAAGCCTGGGTCGGCGTCTGCACCGACTCGAACGACTGCACCCGTTCGACGAAAACAAACGTCCGCCAGAACTCGCCGTTGCCGTCGCAATAATACGCCTTGCCGTCCCGCGTGGGCACGATCGTCAGAGCCCGGCGTGTCATCTGACGGGCCGTCTGGCTCTGAAGCTTGCTGCGCAAGTGCGTCGTCACCCGCATCACGTTTTCCATCACCCCGATGGGATTGCGGAACACGCTCTGATTGATGCGCTGATGGATGTAACGAACCAGCACGCCGCCCTGATCGTATGTGGCCGTATAGGTCTCGTTGATGTGCCCGATCTTGCACGCCTCAGCGTGTAGAATCTGTCCGTAAATCTGGAATTGCTGGGATATCTCCTGCAAATGCTGCTCGCGGTACAATGGCATATTCGTGGTGCGGATCTCACCTCTCCGCATGGGCCGGAAGAAACGAAGAAAGCCACGCTGGATCGAGATCGCTCGGTCTGTCTGGTGCGTACACATAGCCTAATGCCGCTCGTAAGCAAGCCATTTCTTCCCACCAGCCGGTTCCCGACCCTCCCCGAAGCGCGCCGCGGCAGTGCTTGCCGACAGGCGCCCCGGCTTGTATGGTCCTGCCCATGACGAGACGCTCCATGAACTGCGCCGCCGCGGCGTTCGGGCTGGCCGGGGCGTTGATGGCCGACGTGATCCAGCTCAAGGACCAGGCGGCAATCACCGGAACAATTCTGGTCGAGAAGCCCGGCCAGCTTGTGGTCGACGTCGGCTACACGGTGCTGATCGTGCCGCGCGAACGCGTGGAGACAATCACCCGGACAGGCGCCGGGGATACCCCGCCCGAGCCGGGTCGTGAATCCGCGGCCAGCCCGGAGGCGGCGGAGACCGGCGCCTCCGCCCCGGCGGCGGGGAACGCCGCAGTCGCGTCGGCGCCGGGATTGGGCGGCCCCCCGGGACGCGTCGGTCTGTTTGCGGCATCGAGCGGGGCGGGGCGGGACCGGTCGGTGCGCGAGTTGGTGAAGGAACTGGGGGAGGCGGTGGTGCAGGTGCGCGCGCCGAGCGGATTGGGATCGGGTTTTTTCATCAATGACGAAGGGTATCTCATCACGAATTTCCACGTGATCGAGGGTGAGACGCAGATCTCGGTCGAGGTTTATCATCAGAGAAACGGCGAGCTCGAACGCAAAACCTACAAGCAGGTCAAGATCGTTGCCATGAACAAGTTTCAGGACCTGGCGTTGTTGAAGATCGAGGATGCGGGGGCGCCCAGGTTCGTGTCGGTCGTGCTCGGGAACGCGCAGACCGTCGCGGTGGGGGAGCGTGTCTTCGCCATTGGCAGCCCGCACGGACTGGAACGTACCGTCACCGAGGGGATCCTGAGCACCAAGACGCGGCAGTTGCAGGGGGAGCTCCTCCTTCAAACCAGCGCCCAGATCAACCCGGGCAACAGCGGCGGGCCGCTCTTCAATCTCCGCGGCGAAGTCATCGGCGTGACCAACATGAAGATCAGCTTCGGCGAAGGGCTCGGCTTTGCCATCCCGGTCGAGCGCGTGCGCCATTTTCTCGAAAACCGCGACGCCTTCGCCTACGACAACGACAACCCCAGCAACGCCTATCGCTACCTTGAACCGCCGCGGCGGCTGCAGAAGGCGATCGGGCAGCCCGCGCTTTAGCGCCACCTTGGTTGGATACCCGGCTCCCAGCCCCAGTCCAAGTCAGCAACACATGAAAACAACGCTTCTGAATTCGCTCTTCGCCTTCACCCTGCCTCTCCTTCTCGCCACGGCGCGGGCGGACATCCCGCCCGCCGAACGCCTCCTGCCAAACGACACCCTGGCCGTGCTCTGCGCGCCGGATTGGTCGAAAGTGACGGTGGCCCGGCAGCAGGCCCCCTTTGCGTTGTTGCTGAAGGATCCAGCGATGCGCCCCTTTTGCGACAAGTTCCTCGCCAAGCTCACCAACGATGTCGTCGCCCCGATCGAGCGCGATCTCGGTGTCAAGCTGACGGACTACGCCGGCCTGCTCCAGGGGCAATTCACCCTCGCTGTCACCCGCAACGGCTGGACCGGTGCCGGCGAACCTCTGCCGGCATTCCTGCTGATGCTGGACGCCCGCGACAAGGCCGATCTCCTCAAGAAGAACCTCGCTGACGTGAAGCGCAGGCTGACCGACTCCGGACGGAAGATGCGCACCGACACCATTCGCGGCGTCGAGTTCACGACTGTCATTCTGGACCGGGCGCAACTCCAAGAAAGTCTCGGAACAATCAGTGGTGCGGACGCCGCACCCGGGAGCGCGAACACCCGGACAAACGGAGCGGCGCCTGCCGCATCGTCGCCCTCGGGGCAGGCCGGATCGACCATCGAGTTGAGCGTGGGGCAGGAGGAGTCCGCCCTTCTCGTGAGCACCAGCGCGAAGCTGCTCGAACACGTCCTGGCGCGCATGGCGGGCGCAGGCGGAGGCGCCCTGGCGGAAGTGCCGGCATTCGAGGCCGACGCGCGCGGGGTGTTGCGAGACGGCTTGTCGTACGGCTGGATTCATTTCGCCCCCTTGGCCGAGATTCTGGCGCGCCTGTTCCCGGCAGGCGAGGGAACACCCGACGGGGATCCGGCCGCGATGATGGCGTTCGGCTTGGACAAGATGCTCGGGGCCCTCGGCCTGAGCAGCCTCAGAACCCTGGCGTTCAATGCGCGCCAACATGCCGAAGGGGAGTTCTTCGATTTCTATCTCGGCGTCCCCGAAGAGAGCCGCAAAGGCCTCTTCGCAGTCCTGAACACCGCGCCCAAGGACGCGTCGCCCCCCGCCTTTGTCCCGGCTGAAGCCGTCAGTTTCAGCCGGTGGCGCGCGGACGGCCAGCGCATTTGGGCGTCAGTGGAAGCCATCGCCAACGAGATCGCGCCAGGCATGCTTGGTCTCGTTGTCATGCAGGTCGAGTCCATGATCAAGGAGCAGTCGCCCGCCTTTGACCTCAGGAAGAACCTGATTGCGAACCTCGGCGACGATTTCGTGTCCTACCAGAAGGCGCCGCGGGGAACGGCGCTCGAAAACCTCATCAGCCCGCCCTCGGTGACCCTCATCGCCTCGTCCAATCCCGATCAGCTCCTCCAGGGCCTCAAGTCGGTCCTGTCCATGCTCGCAGCACCCCTGAGCACTGCGAGCTTCAAGGAGCGTGAGTTCCTCGGCCGCAAGATTCATTCCCTTCCAATGCCCACCCTGCCGACCGAGGAGGGGGGGCCGGCGGCCGAAGAGAGCCTGCATATGACCGCCAGCGGAGGTTACCTCGCCGTCTCGACGGACGCGGCCTTGGTCGAGGAATACCTGCGCAGCGGGGAGACCAAGCCCAAACCGCTCGCCGCGGTGCCGGGGCTGACCGAAGCGGGCGGGAAAGTGGGCGGCATGGCCACAGGCTTCTTCGGCTATCAGGACGACGTCGAGAACCTCCGGATCCTGACCGAAATCCTCCGCAACAACGGCGACCTGGTATCGCAGGCCCTGGCCATGAGCCCGGTCGGACCAAAGTCGGGCGAGCCCGACAAGGCGTTGAAGGAATGGTTCGATTTCTCGCTGCTCCCGCCCTTCGAAAAGATCGCCAAGTACTTTCACCTGACGGTCTATGCCGGCCAGATCTCGAAGGACGGATTCACGCTCAAGACCTTCAGCCCTCGTCCGCCCAAACTCAATCCCTAGCGGGCCGCGCCTCCAGACCGATTCCAGTGAAGCGATCGAAACAACCGACTGTCGGCCCATGACCATCACGCTGTACATCCCGTGCTTCATCGATCTGATCTACCCGCAGGTCGGAATCGCCATGGTGCGCATACTCGAGAAGCTCGGGCACCGCGTCGAGTGCCCCGAGAGTCCCGCATGCTGCGGCCAGCCCGCGTTCAACACCGGTTACTGGGACGAGAGCCGCGCCACGGCCGTCAAGGTGCTCGAACAACTGAAGGATGCCGAGGTCGTGGTGATCGCCAGCGGGTCGTGCGGCGCGATGATCAAGGTGTTCTACCCCGACCTGTTCGCCGGCACGCCGCAGGAGGGGCTGGCCAGGCAGGTCTCGGCCAAGTGCTTCGAGTTCTCCGAGTTTCTCGTGGACAAGCTGGGCGTCACCGATCTCGGAGCCCGGTTCCCCCACAAGGTCACCTACCATGACGGCTGCCACAGCCTCCGCGAAATGCACATCCACGCCGCGCCGCGCCAATTGCTGGCCCGAGTGCAGGGACTCGAATTGGTCGAGATGAAACAGACGGTCTGCTGCGGCTTCGGCGGCACCTTCTCGGCCAAGTTCCCCATGATCTCGACGGCCATGGGCGAGGTGAAGTGCGAACTCGCCCTCGAGACCGGGGCCGAGTATATCGTATCGAGCGATTCGAGCTGCCTGATGCACATCCAAGGCCTGATCGATCGCCGCCGCCAGCCGCTCAAGACCATCCACCTCGCCGAGATTCTCGCACCCGCATGAGCGCCTCCGCCTCCCAATTCAAACGGGACGCCGTCCGGCTGACGGCCGACCTGCGCCACCGGTCGCTGATCCAGACCGCCCTCGGCAATTACGAAATCAAACGCGACGAGAAGAAGGCGCTCTTCCAGGACTACGACGGGGCCCGCCAGCTCGCCGCCGAAATCAAGTGGGAGGCCATCAACCGCCTGGATCTCCACCTCGAACAGTTCGTGCGCGGACTCGAAGCGCGGGGAACGAAGGTGCACTGGGCCACAACCGCGCGCCAGGCATGCGACATCATTGTCGGCATCGCCCGAAGCAAGGGCGCACGCTCGATCGTAAAGTCCAAGGCCATGACCGCGGAGGAGATCCACCTCAACCCCGCGCTCGAACGGGCCGGGTTCGAGGTGGTCGAGTCCGATCTGGGCGAGTTCATCGTCCAGCTCCGCGACGAACCGCCCTACCACATCGTCTTCCCGGCGATGCACCTCACCCGTGGCGAAATCCAGCGCACTTTCAAGGACAAGCTCCACGACGCGCCTTCCGATAGCCCGGAAGCCCTCACCATGGTCGCCCGCCGCGTCCTGCGGCAGAAGTACGTCCAGGCCGATATCGGCCTCACCGGCGCCAATTTCGCCGTCGCGGAGACGGGCATGATTTCGGTCACGGAAAACGAGGGGAACGCGCGCCTCACGGCCGCGCTGCCGAAGACCATGATCACGCTGCTCGGCATCGAGAAGATCGTGCCGCGGTTGGACGATCTGGCCCTCTTGCTGCCAATGCTTGCGACGGTGGGCGCCGGTCAGCTCATCAGCGGCTACAACACCCTCTACGGCGGCCCGCGGCAGCCCGGCGAGACCGACGGCCCCGACGAGTTCCATGTGGTGCTGCTCGACAACAACCGCACCGCCCTGCTCGCCAATGCCGAGCAGAGAGACGCGCTCCACTGCATCCGCTGCGGATCCTGCCTCAACGTCTGCCCAATCTACCGCCACGTGGGCGGCCACACCTACGCCACCACGTACCCGGGCCCGATCGGCGGCGTCATCACACCCAACCTGCGCGGCCTCCAGGACTGGAAACATCTCTCCTACTGCTCCTCCCTCTGCGGCGCTTGCACCGAAGCCTGCCCGGTCAAAATCGACCTGGCCCACCACCTCCTCCAAAACCGCCGCAACGCCTCGCGCCGGAAACCAATCTGGTGGCAGAAGATCGCCTTCAAGCTCTTCGCACCGGTCGCCAATGGCCGGATCCCGTGGATGCTCGTGACCAAAGGGGGACGCTTCGGACAGCGGTTCCATGGCCTGATCAGGGGAACACGGATCGATCCGGCGTATTGCTGGACCCGAACGCGCGACGTGCCGCGCATTGCGAAACAGAGCTTCAAGGAATGGTGGAGAGAAACGCGGAAATGACCGCCGCCAGCCGCCCGATCATAATCCCATGAACGAACGCGAACAGATCCTCGCCCGCATCCGGGAGGCCCTGACAGTGCCCGCTCCCGTTCCGGGTTCTCATGATGGCCGGGCGCCCCGCCGGGACGGACTGCCCACCAGCGCCGACCAGCGCCGTGTCCTGCCCGCCGTCGGGGATTCCTTCGACGCCCGCGCCTCCCTGTTCGCCAGAAACGCCGCCGATCTCCGCGCTGAATTCAAGCTGCTCGGGAGTGCCTCCGACCTGGCAGCCGAGCTCAAGCGTCTGGCCGCAGCCGAACGGTGGGATCGAGTGGCCAGCCACCGCGGCGCATTGACCGACCCGGCCTGCGCGGCCCTTGGCCTGCCCGTGCTCCTCACGGACGAGCCTTACGACAAGACTGAGCTCGAGCGCTGTCCCGCCGGGCTCTCCGCATGCGATGCGCTCGTGGCCCAGACGGGCAGCGTCCTGGTCACAAGCCGCAGCGCCGGCGGGCGCGCCCTGTCCATCCTGCCGCCCCATCACGTGGTTCTTGCCCGACGCGACCAAGTGGTGGCCGATTTGCCGGAGGCATTTGCGCTGCTCAGGTCGAAATACGGCCCCGACTACCCGAGCATGATCTCGTTGATCACCGGCCCCAGCCGGACCGGCGATATCGAACGCATCCTCGTCCTCGGGGCGCACGGCCCCAGGCAACTGACTATCCTCTGCTTTTAACGCCGTGATCACCAAGCCAAACCAAAGCAGGGGTGCCCTTCGCCACGGCTTTACCCTCATCGAACTGCTCGTCGTGATCGCGATTATCGCAATCCTGGCGGGCATGCTCCTGCCGGCGCTCAGCAAGGCCAAGGCCAAGGCCACGGGCATTGTCTGCATGAGCAACACCAAACAACTGGCGCTCGCGGTGCTGATGTACACCCACGACAACGCCGATTGGTTTCCACCCAACCGGGATGGCGGCACGAAGGATGTGAACGTGAGCTGGGTTGCCGGATGGCTGGATTGGAACACGGGCAACACGGACAACACCAACACCTACTTCCTCCTCAAGGCCAAGATCGGCCCCTACACAAGCGATGTCGGCATCTACCGCTGCCCGGCTGACAATTACCCGGTCAATATGGGCCGCACCAAAGCGGCCCGGGTCCGCAGCAATGCCATGAACGGATTCATCGAGGGGGGCGCCTACAGCCTCAATACGGCCAGCGGCTCAACGTGGTACCCGAATTACTGCATGTACAACAGGGTGTCCGACGTGATCAGACCGGCACCGGCGCAGTTGTGGATGCTTAACGACGAGCACCCCGACAGCATCAACGACGGATGGGAAATCACCAACGTCACTGACCCCAACAACTGGACCGATCTGCCGGCCAGTTACCACAACAATGCCTGCGGGTTCAATTTCGCCGATGGACATAGCGAGATCAAACGCTGGCTCGAGAAAAGCACGGAAGTCAAGATCCGCCGTACCCAGTACAACGGTTTCCCGGCCCCAAAGAGCCGGGACATCCAGTGGGTCATCGAACGCTCCACCGCGTCGCGATGACCGATCGCGGGGACGACGCCGAGCCCCGTCGGCAGTGCGCCTCGCGGATCAGGAGCCTTGCCCGCGGGGCGGCCCGCGGAGCGGAGAGGGGTGCTCCTGTCCGGCAGGGAATGAAAGCCGCGCCTCCATCAGGAATCCACGCCGATCCAACCGCGCGCCCCCTTCAGATTCAGAAGCGGCTCCGGTGGACCGCGCTGTTGTCTCTGGGCGCGGTGGTCGTTGCCGCCGGCCTGCTTTGGGTGCTTGCCGCAAGGGCTCCGATCGCGATCCGCTTCGACGGCATCGATTCCAGCGGAGTGCACTTGAATCCCTACGGGCGCTTTACGATCCGGAACCTGACGCAACGAACGATCGACTGGAGCGTCGTGATCGAGGCCCCTTCGGATCCCCATCTCAAGTCCAGCCAGGTGTTCTGTTCCTTTGCCGGCGCGGGCAAGCTCCAGCCGGGCGAGACGGCCCCGTTTCGCGCCCTGGTGGCCGGGAGCCAGGGAGTCCCGTTTCGCGCGGTTGTGAGGTGTCATGAACCGACACTCTTCGCAACGCGTCTGTGGCTCGATCTCAGCGAGGCCATCCCGCCACTCAAAAGGCTCTGGAATCCGACGGACGAGCACCTCCGCCTCATCTGCAGCCCGTGGTGGATGCTGACTTCTGAGGTGGACCCCGAGTGTTGGACCACGGAATCGCGAAATTAAGTTAGGCTTTCCGGGGTCGCCGAGATGACTGTTGTTGTCGCCTGCTCCATCGCTTCTGATCCAATAATGCAGGTGAGGGGTCACATCTTCATATGTGACATTGTGCTGAGAATGGCCCAGAGCATCAGACCGGTTCGTCCGGGGATTCCTCGGGAAAACACCCGCCGGGACCGGATGCCTCGACGCACGGACAATTGTCAAATATGAAGATGTGACCCCAACGCTTTTCCCTCCGAATTGTCAACCCGTGATAAACCAAAAACTTCGGTCGAATACCTGTTCG
>CAYPUR010000019.1:23373-32872 GCA_964413865.1 uncultured Verrucomicrobiota bacterium | reverse complement strand
GATGCCTTCACGACCGATCACCGCTTCCAGCAGGCGGGATTTGTGCCGCTCTTGACTCACTGACCTCCGCCCCCGTTGTCTTTCAGGGCCGGTGCAGGCGGTAGTACCGGCTCGTGCCCGCGGCGGTGTTTGTGACGACGAATTGACCATCGACCACCGCCGGAGACAGCGTTGACCGCGTGAAGCCGGGCGGGCTCGGCGCGGGCGAGGTTTCGAGCTGGTAACCCGCCGCGGCCGTGCTCCAGGAAACCGCCACCTTGCCCGGTGCCGCATCCGGGGCTATGGCCAGGGCTGCTGGCGGGCAGTTGCCGCCGGTGACAAGGAGTTGGTAATCGATGGGGGAGCGGTTCTTGGTCGACATGCTGACAACGAGGACGAACCGCGCGCCGACCGGCACGTCGAACGAGAAGGACCTGTGCCATGCTCCCGCCGGCTGACCAACGTCACCCAGGTAGTTCTCACAGGGTGCGTCCGGGTTGAAGGCACCGAGATAGGCGGCGGCGTACAGCGAGGGCCACGAGGACGACGGCGCGGATACGGCGGCGCTGGCGCACGTGGCGGGGCCGGTATTGGTGAAGGCGTGTGTTTGGTAGTACATGGTGTTGGTCACCTCGACGAAGGGCCAGGTCTCGTCGTCGACGATTTCGGTGCGCGTCCAATCGATGCGGCAGTTGTTGGGCCGCGCGCAGGAGGTCGGGCCGTCGGTGTCGAGCAGGCCCAGGTGGACCGGGTGATTGGTGGTGAGGGTTGCCAGGATGGGCTCGATGCAGGTGAGGCATCCGCCGGATCCGTTGGTGCTCCGGAGTTGGGTCAGATACAGCGACCAGCACTCGAGTTCGGCGGCCAGATGGCCGCGGTTGACGATGCGCAGCCGCCAGGGGTCGTCGGACCACGCGGAATACTCCTTGCCTGCAAAGGCCGCGAGAGGCTCGATCGGACGGTACGCCCCGGCGAACGGCGGCGCCGCTTTCCCGATCGGGGTGCGCGCGGTGTCGGTGAACGTGGTTCGCATGCGGTCGGCGCAGGCTGCGCCGTAGGCATCGTTGGTTCCACCGAGAGCGCGGCTGAGCAAGACGGTCTGGCCATCATGGGCCACGAGAGCCAGTTCGAGGTCGCCGATGTTCGGATGGGTAAGGTGGAGCGACGCCTGGACGGATTCGATCGTGCCGTAGAAACTGTCCGCATCGACTGGCACATCGACGCTCTTTCGGCCCGGGATGGTGTGGGACGCGGGATTGTTGAATCGGTACGTGGGGCCGGGAGTTCCAACGTCGACATGCACGCTGGCCGAGAAAGACGGGGCGTCGGGAGTGGTGAATGTGACCTCGATGTCCGCCCCATTCTGGAGCGACTTGAAGGTGCTCACCTGGAACGGAGTCAGGTTCACGCCCACACCGCCCGGGGAGATGTCGGGGTAGACTGATTCCGGTTGGGTGACCAGGAGGCCGCCCGAGGGTGACGAGAGCACCGCGCGGATTCCGGTCAACGGAATTGCGAGGGTGTTCGTGAATGGGATGAAGAGGGCGTCGCATTCGAAGGGGTTGATCCTGCCAGGAACGACGTTGTTGCCGACGACCTGGGCGGGACCGCTTTCGAGCGGCGGATTCACCAGCGTCAGCGTGACCTGCTGGTCATCGGAGTCCGGTTGAGCGTTGTAGTTGATTCGGAACGAGAAAGGCGGCACGGACACCATTGCTCCGTCGGGAAGGCCCGTGAAGCGTCCCCGAATGGGCGCATCGTCTCCAGAGGCATCCGCAACGGCAATGGGCAGGGCAACGCCTTCCGCCGGGATCGCGTCGAGCGAGACCTCGAGCGTGCAATTGGTGATGGTGATCTCGCCGTCGCCACTCATCCAACTCCTGACGATCACCTGGTCATGCAGGGCCGGGTCGGCCGCACCCTGGATGTCGATTGCCACCACCGCGTTGGATTCCAGCGCTAGGTGGCCGAAGGACAGAAGTCCTGACTGCCCACCCAGTCCCTCGCCCGGAGCGAGCAGGCCGCCCGAGACGGTGACCGACGGCAGTTCGCCAGAGCCGCAAAGAACGGCGCCGCGCAAGACCCGCATGTCGCCGTAAGACACCCGGCCTTTGACGCACAGGGCGCCGGCTTCGATTGTCCACACATTCTCCTCGTGCAGGGACACGCGGGCCGCTTCCCCGAGCGTGAGTTGGCCCGAACCGCGCTTGGCGAGGCGCAGGTTGCGGTTGAAGCTGTGAATCTCTCCATTAAACGCTGTCGATGCGTTGTTGCCGCCAATGGACAGGGTCGCGGCGTTGGTTTCTAATCCGAATAGAATGCGACCGTCGCCCGCGATCGAGCCGAGGGTCTCTTCACCATCGCCCTCGGGCCTGAGCACGCCCAGCTTGTGCAGCACCACCGGCGCGAGAGCGTTGATCTGTGGCAGGTTGAACAGCGTCAATTCCACATAGGCCTGGGTGTTCGTGCCGAGGTCACCCACAACGAGCGGTCCTGGAATAGCCCCGTGCGCGGCGGTTTTGCGGCACTCGGCGCCGCCTCCCTTGAACCACGTGGTCCCGGTGTAGGTGTTCGGCGCCGTGCCCGAGAGGGTGACCTTGCCCGGCCCATCGAAGATCAAGTCGCCCGCGCCGCCGATCGCCCCGGTGATCTCGAGTGTGCGGTTGGTCTCGACGAAGACGACCGTGTCGCTGGCGAGCGTGATGGTATTGGGCAAGGTGACATCCCCGTAGGCCTGGAGCGCTCCGGTGCCCTGGACGCCGCTCCCGCCGAGCGTCAGCGGTTCGTTGAGGCTGGTCACCGACGGCTGCAAGTTGAGCGTGCCGCCGGGCTGCACAGTGGTTTTGCCGGTGATGGCGCCCAGCGCAAAATTGCCGTCGGCAAACAGCAGGCCGTGCTCGATCACGACCGGGCCGGCAAAGGTATTGATCCCTTGCAGCTTGAGGTTTCCTCCCCCGCGCAGGGTCAAGCCGCCCTCCTGGATCATGGCCGGCACCAGCACGTTGCCGTTGGTGGTCACGGCGAAGACCGTGGACGCGGCCAGTTTCAGGTTCCCCGCGATGCTCCCCACCGCGAACTCGGCGGCGGCGACCTGATTCGACACGCCGAGGAATCCAGCCCCGCTCTGCACATGTCCGTGCTGCGGAGCGAGCCCACCCACGAACTCGAGTTCGCTGATCCAATCCGCCCGGCCATTGAGATCGAGCACGCTGCGCAAATGCAGCGTCACCCGGGCCGTGTCGGCAATCTGCTGGCTGACGGCGTACTGCACGACGTTCGAGGCATCGGGCGAGTTCGCGCCGACGACCAGGTTGGCGGGGATGGCGTTGTTGTGGAGCACGCTGTGGTTAAGGCGCACAATCGCGCAATCCACCCATGTCGTCCCGGCGTAGGTGTTGGCGTCGGCGCCCGCAAACTCGAACCGGTTGCCGTCGAGCAGCAGTCCGCCCGCGCCGCTGACGCGGTTGGACAAGACCAGCGTCCCGCTGCTCGACAACCGGCTGTCGGTGTTGAGGGTGACCGTGCCGCCCCAGGTCGAGTCGCCCGAACTGGCCAAAGCGTGGCCGCTCGACGCCGCGCGGCTCAGCATCAGCGGCTCATCGGGCACTTGCACTCCGTCGAGTCGGAGTTGGCCGTTGGCATTGACGCGAGTGCCGGCTAGCAGTCCGCCGCCGGCTCCAAGGGCCTGGCCGTGGCCGATCGCCAGCGCGCCTTCGTCGACATCGGTCGCTCCGCCGTAGGTGTTGGCCCCGGCCAGGCGCATCGTTCCGGATCCGGCCTTGGTCAATCCGCGTCCGATGTAGAGCGGCGCTCCGCTGGTGCCCGCGCTGACCCGTGCCGTGACGTCCAGGTCCACACTGCCCGCCACGTCGCCAACCGTGAAGGTCCGGTCGCTGTTGCCCAGGTGGAGGTTGCCGGCGATGACAGCCGTCTTTCCCAAGCCCTCGACCGCCACATCGCCGCCCAGAACCAGCCGGCCCGTCCCGGTCTGCACCGTGCCGCCCCCGACAAACCGGAGACTTCCCACCGTGTTGGTCTGGCCATCGAGGTCCAGGAGACAATCCTGGTAGATCGTCACCGCGGACCCGGCTGCGATCTGGCCGCTCTCGGCCAGTTGCACATTGGCTGCCCCGCTTGAACCGACAATCAGGTCGCCCGGCACCGCGATCTGCCCCACGCCGCCCGATACCTTGTTGAGGATCAGTGTGCCGCTCTGCACCCAGACCGTTCCTTCGAGTTGATTCGAGCGGGCGCCGAAAAAGGTGACGGTATTGTCCCCGGTCAGCACCACGCTGCCCCGGTTCCGGATTACGCCGCTGGCATTCAGGTTGCCGCGGCCATCGATGGCGAGATTGGCCCGGTTGAGATTGATGTCGCCCGAGAGCAGGAGGGTCCCCGACGCGCTTGCGACGTGGAAGGTTTGGTGGCCGTTGAGGGTGACCGGCGTCTCGATCGTGTTGCCCAGGTTAGGCTGGTTGGCATGGATGCCCCCGGTCAGCGCGAGGGCCTCGCCGCGCAGGGTGTAGCCGTTGATCGTGAAGGTCAGATCCTGGAACGTCCGCCCCGCAAGGTCGTTGGTCATCGCCTTGACCCGCCCCGCCGGCAACAGGGGAAAGCTCAGCGTGTCCTTGTCCGCCGGCGCCCCGGCTGGCGACCAGTTGGACGCCGTGCTCCAGCGCCCGCCCGACTGGCCGGTCCAGGTCTTGACGGCCGCAACCGCGACGGATGGAGCAAGATAGAGAAACAGAGCGAGTGTGAGGAGTCGGCGAGCCTTCATGGCGTTGAGGATTGACACCGTGATCGGATCGAAGCCTGACGAATCTGCCGATGCTCTGTCAATTGATAAGAACCTCAGCGCAGCGGGTCTCATTCTGGTGCACGGCCTTGGCGCCGGGGCATAGGGGTCAAACTATAACAATGACCTGTGCGCTCTGTTGCTCTCGATTCTGTTTCAGGCTTTGCAGCCGGGTGGTGGCACTCTTCCAACTGCCCAGGTACAGCCGCCGGGCAATCTCTCCCATCGTCAGTGTCGTTTCCCGGCGCAAACGTGCCGCCAGTTCCAATCTCTCCGGGGCGCTGCGATTCCTCACCAGTGGCAGTTGTTGGGCCGTTCCGACTTGCGTAATCAACTATTTAGATGCGACCCCATTGCGCGTCTCCTCGATGACGAACCAGGTGACGCTCCGGGCCGGCACATCGACCGGCAACGCGATGGCGTATTGGCGGTCCAAGGCGAATGTCCGGGCAGGGTTGTCCTGCTCGCGGACGGCGGCCTGGTCCGTGAGGCCGGTGTAGTAAAGCGGGATGGTCAGCGTCTTAGCCGCGATCCGGTCGAGGGGGTTGTACACCATCAAGAGCCCCTTTTCCTTCAGAGCGGGATTGACATGGAGGATGTAATCGAGATCCCGTCCATCGGCCCGGCGGAGGTGGATGATATCCGAGTTCAGGATGGGGCGATGGCGTTTGTAGAAATCGACCCATCGTTTCACCACCGCCTTGGTTTCGTCCGAGTCATAGAGCCGCGGTAGCAGGCGATGACGCCGGCGCCAAAGAGGTTGGCCAGGCGCTGCTCGTAATGTTCGAGGTGATCCTTGAGCGGCTCGATTGTAGCCGCGGCGCCGCCGCCGTGATACTCGGTGAGCGGCACGAACATCCAGCCCATGCTCGGGGTCTTGTCCCAGGTGCCGTCGAAGATGTTCTGTCGCTCGATGATTTCCTGGTAGGCGCGGGGCAGCGACCAGTTGACTTCGCGGTAGCCCATGCCGGTCTTCGATCCGCCATTGAGGAAGTACCAGTCCGGGATGTTCAGGTAGACACCCTGCGAGCGGCACCATTGGTAGAGGCCGGTGATCGCCTTCCACTGCACCCATTGGGAATCGGCCAGCCCGCGATGGAAGGGATGGTTTGTGCTGGCGCACCGGTCGCCCGGATAGGAACCGTCATGTTCGAGGACACCCAGACCGGCGAATCCGATGAAGTGCTGCAACTGGGCCAGGTAATTGCTTCCCCAGGCCGCGCCCAGACAGGGCATCACGCCGAATCGCGCCGGGACGCCCTGTGTGTTGTCGGCGTCCGTCCCCGCGCCCCGGCTGGCCAGCAGCGAGTAGCCGCCCAGCGCAACGCCCCTGGCTCGCCCGTAATCGACGAGTTCCTTGATCCGCGCCTGGTAAGCCGGGTCGCGGCTCTCGAAGTTGAAACCGCTTCCGAATGTGAGCACCGCCATCTCGAACCCGACCTCGGCGCACTGGTCGATGGCCAGCTTGACGGCGTCGGGTTGCGCGCTGCGGATGTGCATGAGGACCGGGTTCTCGGTCACCCACGGCGCGACGGTGCGGTACATGCGGCGCACCGCGAGTGTCGTACGCTCGCGCTCGGTGGTGTCCTGCGCCAACTCGAACGCGCGGAAGCTCTCGAAGCTCGAGCCCGGCGCGATCACCTGGTCCGGCCCCAGCGGGGGGCGGCATTCCAGGAGACAGGGCGTCAGCCGATTGTAATTCACCTGCGAGCTGTAAAGCGGGTCCGGCACCCAGAACACGCCGGCGCTGTGGTTCGGTCCGGACATGCCGCCAAACGTGCAGTCCGTTTCGACCATCAGATGGGGCAACTGCCAGGCCGGCGAATCGTCCACAATCGACTCGGGCTCGACCGCCGCGAGGATTTCGCTGATGAACCGGTTCAGGCGGATGGGTTTGTCCGAGGCACTGCGGACGACGATCCATTTGCTCAGGAGCGGGAGGCCGTCGAACAGTTCATAATGCACATCGATCGCCACGGCGGAGTTGTCCGGCGCGGCGAATTCGAGCGTTAGAGAGACGCCGGGGGCGGGCCAGGGCAGATCCTGGGGCATCCATTCGAGCCGCCTTTTCCACGGAAAGCGTTCCTTGGTCTGGCCGGACGTGAAGCGGGTGAAGCGAAACGCCCCCGATTGCGCTTCGAGCGTGTCGGCCCAGGCGGCGTCCAAGTAGTTGTGCACCGGCTGGCCGGTGAGGCCGCCGACGTCGTAAGCCGTCCCGTCGATCTCGACCTGCGCCTCGGGGCGCACCGATCGGATCATGCTCTCGCCTGTGATCAGATTGTCATAGGCGATGGTCGCCGCATTGGGCTCGAGCCGGATGACCCGCCGCACCAGGCCGTTGTCGAGTGAGACATCGCGTCCGTCGGCGCTGACCGTGACCTGGGCCTTGAACGGAGAGGGGTTGAGAAGCCAGTCCGGCGTCGCCGCGTCAATGATCGAGGCGGAAAGCAGGACCAGGAGTCCGAGAGAGAATCCGATGCCGTGAGACTGCTGGGATCGATGATTCATTGCGTTGTGTCTTCGAGGGCATCGGATTCGCGCCAATAGGTGATCCTGAGTTTCATGCAGTGATGATGGCCCCGACTGCCACGTGTAGCCAGGCAATGTTTCCCGCCGAGGTGAGGTGAGGCGCGGCGACCACAGACCTCGGAACCGTCATCGGGTCCAGCCATCCGAGCGAGTGAACGGGTCGCCGTTGCCTGCACCGTCTGGTTGAACGAAGCTGCGGCGGGTGTGGAACCAGACCGACCGACCATCCCTTTGCGGAAGGTGTCATCAGCGAGGGCGACGGTCTGTTCACCACCGCCGGCTTCATGACCACCGGCACCTTGGGTTTCGAGGATGGCAAACTGCACACACATGAGGTGATCACGGGCAGCAGTGGCGGTGTGACCGAAGTCCGGGGCACCAGGGAGCTTCTGCCCGACGGAGACTTTCGCGTGAAGACGGAACACCTGAACGACAGCGAGTGGCAGGCCGGACGTGAGGTGACGTATCACGAGGATCCGGCTGCAAGAGTCATCTTCAAGTGAGCCTTGTCGGGGGGGGGGAGTGCGCTACGGGCGGAGCAGGGCGGCTTGGTTTGTCTTGAGCCATCCGACGCCGCGGCTGGCGCCGGAGACCTGGAACCACCCGGCTTTTTCGTCGAGGACGACCAGTTCCTGGCCATCCGGGAGAGTCTGCAGGCTGGGTGATTCGTCGAGCGGGCCATGCCGGAGAATGGTCTCGGGTTGGACTACAACGGCGTGTCGGGTGAGGCCTTGATCCCGCCAGGTCGTGAACAGGCCCATCGCGCTGAAGAGGAGGGCGACACCGCCCGCGACGAGGGGGAGCTTGAGGCGGGCTTGCAGGGAAGGGTACAGGTGCAGGAGGCTCCAGAGCCCCAGCCATCCCCAAGCGAGGACCGCCGTGAGGACTGTCCATTGGTCAAGCGTGAGACGCGGCAGGGCGCGGCGCCAGGGGGAGGTTGGGGCGGGAGGGCCGCCCTGGATCTGGGTGCGGGTGAAGCGCAGGTTGGCCTGGATATCCGGATCGCGGGGGGCGAGGCGTTCGGCGTGGCGATACCAGAGCAGGGCCCGACCCAACTGGCCTGCTTTGAAGCAGGCGTTCCCGAGGTTGAAGTAAACCGAAGCCGAGGCCTTGCCCGACTCGAGGACGCTGCTGTAGGAAGCGATGGCCTCGGGATAATCGCCCTTCTCGTACTGGAGGTTGCCGCGTTCAAAGTTGACGGCGGGGGCATCGGCGGCTCGCACCACTGCTGCAAGGGTGAGAAGCAGCAGGACGAACCACGACGCGCGCCGCGAGTGACCATAAGTGTGAACGGCGCGGGCGGAGCGCGACGGCGCGGACTGATCCGGCGCTGCGGGACGGCCACGGGACGGCAGTCTGTTGAGAGTGAAGGTTGTCGCTTGAGAAGGCATCAGGCCCATAGATCGTTAACGTTCAACGCTCAACGTTCAACGCTCAGCGAAGAAAGAGGGTCGTTGGAAGTTGGAAGTTGGCAGTTGAGCGTTGGACGTTTATTGAGATCGTCTCGTAAATTCCAAGCGATTTGCCGACACGGTTCATGGCCAGGTGTGGAGCTTCTGGAGTTGGCGCAAGGCGGACTTGACCCTGGCTGCGATGGCGTGGAGGTCGTGGCTGGTGGCGCCGGGGGCGTAGCGCTGCTGATTACAGGCCTGGAACAGCGCATGGAGGTCGGCGATCAGGTCCGGTGGGACATCGTATTCGCGCAACTGGTTTTCGAGCACGGCCTCGGTGATGGCGGCTGAGGGGAGCTCGAGCCGCTCGCCCAGTTGTTCCTGCAAAAGGCGGAAGACAGAGGCGAAGAAGGCGTCGGCGTCGCCTCTGGCAGCCTGGTCCGACAATTCGCCGAGCCCCTGGCGGATCACGCGCTGAACAGCCATGCGCCGGACCGCGCGGGGGTGGGTGGCCAGGTGTTCGCGGCGTTTGCGCCATGCGAAGGCTGCGCCGAGCAGGAGCACCGGGACCAGTTGGAGGGCGAGGAAGGAGTGACGGAGCAGGAGGGGCGGCCGGATTTGGGCCAATGCGCCCATGCGCTGTTTGAGACCGACGATATCGTCAGGCGGGGCAGGGGAGGACTGGCTCGATGAAGGGGCGGCGGGGGAAGGCGCCAGCGCATTTGCGCGTCCGGCGGGTCTGACCACGATGGGCGTGGGCGGGTGGGTGAGCGTTCGGTACGCCTTGAGCGCGGGGTCGAAGAAG
>CAYPUR010000019.1:11097-23363 GCA_964413865.1 uncultured Verrucomicrobiota bacterium | reverse complement strand
GGGTTTTCACGCCGACGTGCTGCGGGACGACATCGTACTGGAATATCTTGGCGCCTTCCACGCCCAGCGGGTCGGTGGTCTCGATCTCGGTCGTGGGCGGGTAGGTTGTGAAATCGCGCCAATCATCCAGCGGGGGGAGGTTGACGCTCTCGAGCGCGCCTTTGCCTGCCACCTGCACTTTGAGCCGGATCGGCTCGCCCACGGCGACGTTGGTTGGGCTGGCTGTGACCGAAAATGCGAAATCGCCGACCGCCCCGGCGAACTCCGCGGGCCGGTTGTCCTTGGGCAGGGGCTGGACTTCGAGAATGAGGGGATCGCTGGTCAGCTTGACGGGGCGCAATTCGTAGCGCGGCCTGAAGGGATTGTCGAAGAAGTCCTCGAACGGGTCGCCTGTCCGCCTGCGCTCGGTCGGAATGCGCAGCGAGAGCCGGCATTCGGCAGGGCCGAGCTCGAGCATGCCCTCGCGGTTCGCGACGGTTGTGGTCATGAGGGAGATCAGGTGATAGACGGCGTTGCCGATTTGGACCTGGCGGGGTGCCGATTGGTGGGCCTTGCCGAAGGTGAATCCGGCCCCAGGCAGCGGCTGCATCTGGATGTCTTGTCCGCTCACAACGTAGAGCTGGGTCTCGACCGGGAGGACTTCGCCGACATAGATGTTGGTCTTGGCGGCGGCCAGGCGCAGGAAAGCGAGCTGCCCCTGCGCTTCCGACTCCGTCACTTGCGCATCCGCCTTGACGACCTTGAGAGAGAGCGGTTCGGTGGAGAGCTTGTCGGAGCCGATCGGCGCCACGATGCGCGGGATGGTGTAGTCGCCCGGCTGGCTGGCGGTGACGAAATAGAACAGGGTCAGGACCGACGACTGCTGGCGATTGACCAGGCGGATCGAAGAACTCTGGCCGCCGTAGGTGACCTGCACGTTGGGCATCCGCGGAAAGGTCGGGGCTTCGGAGGGCTGGCAGTTCTCGAAATTCAGCGAGAGTTTGGCGCTCTCGCCAACACGGATTGTCGAGCGATCGAGGGTGGCGGTCAGTTGAGCTGCGTGCAGCGGGAAAAGCGCGGACAGGATCGCCACAAGGCAGAGGATCGAGCGAACACGGGATGCGTCGAGGCGCGCCATCGGCGTCGTGTCCGGCCGGCGGGCTTCCTTCAGACGTTCTGTGAATCTCTCCTGTTCCATTGGCTCAATTCGGAATGCTGATGTGAACGGAAACCCGGGGCTCGGCTGGTGTGTCACCAGTCCCGCCGCAGTCCCGACGGCGCGCGTTGGGCTTCAGGAGGCACGAAGATCATCGGGCGCTCCTCGGATCTCGCCGCTTCTAACAACTGCCGGGCCTGTTCGGGCGTCATCTGGCCCGGGATCACGCGGCCCATGGCCGCGTTGGTCTCCTGCGAGGCCGGTGGCTGCTGATTACGCGGCTTGGGTTGAGCTTCCCCACGTTCATTGGGTTCAGGCTGTTCCTCCGGCTTGGACCTCTTTTCTTCCTGGGCCTCGGGCTGTGGTTCCTTGTCCTGACGGGCTGGGTCCTGGACCTGCTGCTGCGGCTGGCCGGACTCCTTCTCGTTCTTCTTCTGCTGCTGTTGCTTCTCTTGGTTCCGCTGTTGTTGTTCCTGCTGCTGCTGCTGCTGTTGCTGACGCTCCTGTTGTTGCTGACGCGGGTCGTTTTGGTCCTGATTGGACTGCGACTGGTCCTTCTGATCCTGGGACTGATCCTGGTCCTGGTTCTTGTCCTGTTGCTGTTGTTGTTGTTGTTGTTGCTGTTTGCGGAGTTCCTCGATCTTCCTGGCGACCAGGTCGCGATTGAACTGGGCATCGGCGTCCTTAGGATCGAGTTTCAGGGTGCTGTCGTAGTGGCGCAGGGCGTCTTCCCAATGAGCCAGCGTGTTGGTGGTGGCTGGAGCGCGTTCGCCCAGGCGGAACTGGGTGTTGGCCAGGTTGTAATAGGCGCGGGCGAGAAGCTGCGGATCCGAAGAAAGGACGGCTGCGTTCAGGGCTGTGGCTGCCTCGTCAAGCCGTCCAGCGCGATAGGCGGCCGTGCCGGCATTGTAGTGGAGGCGTGGATCATTGGGTTTCTTCTCGATCAGACGACGGTATTCCTGCTCGGCATTGGAGAAGTTCCCGGACTCAAAATCCTGGAAGGCTTTGTACGCCGAGGCGCGGGCGCCCCAAGGGAGCAGGAGGAGTGCGAGCAGCGCGGCCATTTTGCGCAACGCGGCGTCGGCGGCATTCACAGTCGCCTTCGTGCGCCGGACGTGCTGGCGTTCGTTGACGAACATCTCAGCGAGCAGCAGGAGAATCGCCAGGCCGAGCGGCCATTGAAAGCGCTCGTAGTATTGGCGGAAGCGGCGGGCGGAGTGCTCGCTGCGGGGCAGAGGGGCCAGGCGGACCTCGTAGAGCAGCTTCAGCGGATCGGGACCGCTGAGGCGCATCACATCGCCCTTGGTTTTGGCGGCGATTTGTTGGAGCAACTGCACGTTGAGTTTTGAGACCACCGTCTGGCCGTCAAAGTCTGACAGGTAAGTGGTTTTGCCCTGCTCGTCAACCACGCGCAAACGGTCACCTTCGAGCGTGCCGACGCCGACGGGGAACACCAGCATCCCGGCATCGGCCGCGCGTGCGGCGGCTTCGAGCACGCCGGCCTCATGATCCTCGCCATCGGTGAAGAGAACGAGGATCTTATGGTTATCTTCGCTCTGCTTGAAGGCGCGGATGGCGGTGTCGATGGCTTCGGCGATGGCCGTGCCGCCCTGGGGGATGGTGTCGACATCGAGGTAATTGACGCTTTCGGCGAAGGCGTTGTCATCGAGCGTGAGGGGGCATTGGAGGAACGCGGTGCCGGCGAACGCAATCAGCCCGAGGCGATCCGAGCGGGCGGCGCGCATCAGATCCAGAGCGGCGAGTTTGGCCCGGGCGAGCCGGCTGGGGGCCACGTCGGTGGCCAGCATGCTGCGGGAGGTGTCGATGGCCACCAGGATGTCCAATCCGCGCTGATGGACTTCTTCCCAGGCGAATCCGAGTTGGGGGCGCGCCAGGGCGAACAGGATCAGGGCCGCGGCGGCGCCGAGGAGGACGAGGCGGAGCTTCTGTCGGCGGGCCGACACGCCGACCGTCAACTGGGCGAGCAGGCGGGATTGGACGAACTGGGCGATCAGCGCCTGTTTCTTGCGCCAGGCCCAGACCAGGAACCAGGCGAGGAGGGGCAGGACGGCCGCCAGCAGCCAGAGCATTTGGGGATGGGCGAACGTCATGGGTTGGCGAGGCTGGGTCTCAGACCGACGAGGCGTGGGCGGGTGTTGCAGGCGCGCGCCCCGCAGCGGGGCTCGCCGGCGCTCGACGCCTCGCCAAGCGGCACCGCTGCGCGGTGCGATGCCGGCTGAGAACTCGACTTATCGGCTGCGGATTTCATCAAAGGAGCGACTTCAGGGCAGTTTGCGCCAGACCGTCTGGCTGAGGATGATTTCGAGCATGAGGAGGAGGAAGGCGGGGAGCGCCAGCCAGGGGAACAGTTCCTTGAAGCGCTGGAATTTCCTGGCCTCGACCTCCGTCTTTTCGAGCCGGTCGATCTCGTCGTAGATCTCGCGCAGTTTCGCGGTGTCGGTGGCCCGGTAGTAGGCGCCGCCGGTGCGCTGGGCGATCTGCCGCAGCGTCACTTCGTCGATATCGACATCGACCTGCTGGTAGCGTTTGTAGCCGAAGGGGTCGATGTAGGGCATGGGCGCCTTGCCGCGGGTGCCGACGCCGATGGTGTAGACTTTCACCCCGAGGGCCTGAGCCGCTTCGGCGGCGGTGGCTGGCGGCACTTTGCCCGCGTTGTTTTGGCCGTCGGTCATGAGGATCACGATCCTGCTCTTGGCCTGGAGGTCGCGCAGGCGATTGAGGGCTGCGCTGAGGGCGGAGCCGATGGCCGTGCCGTCCTCGATGGTGCCCAGGTTCAACCGTTCGATTGTTTCGAGGAGGAACTCGTGGTCGAGCGTGGGCGGCGCCGCGATGTAGGGGCGTCCGGCGAAGGCGACCAGGCCGATCCGGTCGTTCTTGCGTTTGTGGACGAAGGTGCGGAGCACTTCCTTGGCCACCTGGAGGCGGTTGGCCGGCTTGTCGCGGAGTTGGAAGTCCTCCGACTTCATGCTGCCCGAGAGGTCGAGCGCCACCACGATGTCCACGCCGCTGGCTTTCACTTTGGCTTCGCCCAGGCCGATCTGGGGGCGAGCCAGGGCGATGATCAACAGGGCCAGCGCAAGCCAGCGCATGCGGCGCAGGATGGCGCCGACGTGGGATTGGGTGAGGCCAGAGATGCCTTTGACCAGGGCTACCGAGGAGTAGAGGAAGGCGGGTTGGCCGCCGAGCCGGCCTTTCAACCAGGCGGCTACGGGCAGAAGCGCCAGGCCCAGCAGAAGCCATGGATGGGCGAAGTGCATATCAGCCGTGACGGGAGGGGTTGAATGCGGCGGCGGGCGGGGCTTGGCCTTGCTGAAGCGGATGGGGCTCCGTCTCGTCCACCAACCGCAGGGCGGCGGCGTGCAACTCGAGAAGCTCGACCTCGGTCGGTTCGTAGCGGGCGAACTTGACCAGGTCGCAGCGGGAGAGGAAGTCGCCCAGGCGCTCCTTCTGGTCGGGGCCGAGCCGTTCGCTTGCGCGGAGTTCGAGGAGAAACTCTTCGGTTGTGCGCTCGGGGGCATGCAGGTCGAACCGCTCCTCGAGATAAGCGCGCAGGGCGTTCGAAACGGCGACGCAGAACGGTTCGGGCTGGCTGAGGAACTTGAGGGCGGCCTGGAGCTTCTCGCGAGCGCGGACATGGGCCGGCACGGAGGGCACGCTCGGGGGCCGGGTTCGAGCGCGGCGCCACCGGGTCCAGGCGGCCCAGGCGCCGAGAAGGAGCGCGGCGAGCACCAGGGCCCACGCGGCCCAGATCCAGGGGTTGGGGATCTCGACGGGCGGCTTGGCCTCGCGAATGTCGATCTCGGCCGCGGCGTTGGTGGCGGGCGCCGACTGGGGCGGAGTGAGGATCTTGAGTGGAGCGCGCGTGGCCATGTCAACCGTGACGGCGGCGCTTTTCGCGCATTTCGAAGAAGCGCCCCAAAGCCGCCGCGTAGGGGCGATCGGTTCGCAGTTGGATGGAATCGACCCTGGCGGCGCGAAAGATCTTCAGGAGGTCGCGCTGGAAGCGTTCCTGTCGCTGGACGAATGCCTTTCGTTTGCGGTCGTCGCCGGTGTTGACCTCCACCACCTCGCCGGTCTCGGCGTCCTTGAGCACCAGGTAGCCGAGGTTGGGCAGGGCCAGTTCGAAACGGTCGATGATCTGGGCGGCCACGACGTCGTGGCGCCGGTTGGCCTGGCGCAGGCAGGCGAGCGAGGCCTGGGCGAGCGTTTCGGAGAGGACGACGCGGCGGCGGAGGTGCGCTGCCATTTCCCTGCGGGTTGGAGTCGTCTGGCCCAGGAAATCGGAGAGGACGACCACGATGGCGCGGTGCGGCACGACGCGGCTGAGGAACTCGAGCGCGTTGTTCAAGTCCGTGCCGGCGCGCCGCGGCTCGCAATAGAGGATGTCGCGAATGACGCGCAGCACGTGGCGCCGCCCCTTGCGCGGGGGGATGTACTTCTCGACCGTGTCGGTGAAGAGGATGAGGCCGACCTTGTCGTTGTTGCGGATGGCCGAGAAGGCGAGGACGGAGGCGACCTCGGCGGCCAGCTCGCGCTTGGATTGCTCTCCGGAGCCGAAGAGCCCGGACCCGCTCAGGTCGACGACGAGCACGACGGTCAGTTCGCGTTCCTCGACGAACTTCTTCACGAACGGATGGTCCATCCGCGCCGTGACGTTCCAGTCGATGAACCGGATTTCGTCACCGGGCTGGTACTCTCGCACCTCGTCGAAGTTCATCCCCTGGCCTTTGAAGACGCTGTGGTAGCGTCCGGCCAGGGCCTCGCTCACGAGCCGGTTGGTGCGCAGCTCGATGAGGCGGATTTTCTTAATGATGTCTTTGGGAATCATCGGCGGATCCGCAACAGCGCGCGCGGGGCTGCTCGCGAAGCCCTCACGGGGCCCTCATGGCACCGGCAGTTCGTCGAAGATGCGTTGGATGATGGTCTCGGAGGTCTTGTCCTCCGCTTCGGCCTCGTAGGTGACTGTGACCCGGTGACGCAGGACATCCATGCCGATGGTTTTGACGTCCTGGGGGGTGACGTAACCGCGCCCGCGCAGGAACGCGTGCGCCTTCGCGCAGAGCGTGAGCCCGATCGTCGCGCGCGGGGAGGCGCCGAGCTCGATGAACTCGCGCACGGGAATCTTGTATTTGTCCGGCTCGCGCGTGCAGCAGACGAGATCGACGATGTAGTCCTTGACTTTGTCGTCGATGTAGATGTCGTTGATCACCTCGCGCGCCTGGAGGATTTGCTCGGGCATGACCACCGGGTTGGCGTGGGGTTGGCCGCTGGTGCGCGCCATCAAATCGAGGATCTGACGCTCCTCGTCTCTGGACGGATACCCGATTTTGAGCTTGAGCATGAAGCGGTCGACCTGCGCCTCGGGCAGGGGATAGGTGCCTTCCTGTTCGATCGGGTTTTGCGTGGCGAGGACCAGGAACGGCTCATCGAGCGGGAATGTCTCGTCGCCGATGGTGACCTGCCGTTCCTGCATGGCCTCGAGCAGGGCGCTTTGGACCTTGGCGGGCGCGCGGTTGATTTCGTCGGCCAGGATGAAGTTCGCGAAGATGGGGCCCTGGCGAACCGTGAACTGGCGCGTCGTGGGCGTGTAGATCTGGGTGCCGATCACGTCGGCTGGCAGCATGTCGGGCGTGAACTGGATGCGTCGGAATCGGGTGGCGACGGCTGCGGCGAGGGACTTGACTGAGAGCGTCTTGGCCAGGCCGGGGACGCCTTCGAGCAGCACATGGCCGTTGGCGAGCAGACCCACCAGCAGTCGCTCGACAAGATAGTGTTGGCCAACCACCACCCGCCCGATTTCCTGCGCCAGGGGCCGGGTGAAGGCACTCGCGCGCTGCACCCTCTCGCTGATCGCGTTGATATCCATGCTCATCGGCTCGAATCCTATGGGACCACTGAAATCAAAACCAGCAAATGTGTTCGGCGGAGCGCAGTGCAAAACGCGGCACCGCCCCGCACGCGGACAAACACCTCAGCTACGCCTGCCTCCAGACAACGCGGGGCGCCGCACGATGAGCCTGCGCCCCGGCACTGGCGACGGGCGTGGGGCAGGAACCAAATCCGGCCAGGCGCCGCTCAGGGCGCTTTGACCCATGTCACGAAGTTCCGTCGGATCGAGAGTCGGTGCTGCGACGCCGAGGAACGGGGCGATCCGCCCGGCTGCACGCCAGTGCGTCAGCTCTTCTTCTCCGCCTTGCTCTTGCGCTTCAGATCGGCCCGGTGCGCGCGCTCGTAGGTCTGGATGTCCTTGAATCGGCCCTTGGCATCCCTGACGGCATAGAGTTTCTTGCCTGCGCTGCTGCGGTGCGTTGTGCGTTTCGCTTTGCCTGCCATATCGTGACCTTTCTGCTGTTGGGTTGTCTCTTCACCGTCCCGAAGAGCCTTTCCGGCCCGCGCAAGCCAGTCCGCTGGCTCACGTTGCGCAATCGCGCTGAACACTGGGATAAAAGCAATCGCCTGCGCGCTGTCAAGGCTGCTCGCAGACGCGTTGGACGTTCCAGTGCATCTTGAGGTTGTCGGTGGGAATCGAATCTGCGCCGCGTGGGGGCAGGCGGCCTGCAGCGGGAGTCTCCATCCAGCGCAGGCCCCGCGGGGCCCTCACCGGGCGAGGCATGCTTGGCGCGAGGCGCCTGCGCCGGGAGGATTCTGCGCGGTGTTGTCCGATGATCCGTGACTGAAGTCTTGAACCGGCGCGCTGGTGCGGATTTACTGCCCGCACGCGTTCGCGCGCGGCGGGCCCGGGGCCGGAGCGCGGACGGGATTCATCACATGAAACTGCAAATCATCGATTGGTGCATCGTTGCGGGCTCGCTGTTGGTCTGCTTCATTCCCGCGCTTTTCTTCGGCAAACGCGCCGGCAAGAACACCTCCGAGTTTTTCGTCTCGGGGCGTTCGGTGCCTTGGTGGCTGGCCGGATTGTCGATGGTGGCGACGACATTCAGCAGCGACACGCCGAATCTGGTCACGGACATTGTGCGGCGCAACGGGGTTTCGGGCAACTGGGTTTGGTGGGCGTTCGCGCTGACCGGTGTGGCGACCGTTTTTTTCTACGCGCGCATGTGGCGCCGGTCGGAGGTGATGACGGATCTGGAGTATTACGAGCGGCGTTATTCGGGCAGGGCGGCGAGCGTGGTGCGGGGCTTTCGCTCGGTTTACCTCGGGCTCTTCTTCAATTGCGTCATCATGGCGACGGTGAACCTGGCTGCGTGCAAGATCGCGAACGTGTTGTTCGGGCTGCCGCGGTGGCAGACGCTGGTGGTGTGCGGGATTCTGAATGTGGTCTTTGCGGCGCATTCGGGGCTGTGGGGGGTGCTGGTGATCGACATGATCCAGTTTGTCCTGATGATGACGGCGGTGGTGGCGGCGGCCTACTTTGCGGTGCAGCACGTTGGCGGCTTGAGCGTGATGGTCGAGCGGCTCTCCGGGCCCCTGCCCGGTCCCGACGGCCAGACCATGCTGCATTACTTGAATTTCCTCCCCGATTTCACCAACAACTGGGACATCGCGGTTGCGGTGCTCATCATGCCGCTGGCCGTCCAGTGGTGGGCGACCTGGTACCCGGGGGCGGAGCCGGGCGGCGGCAGCTACATCGCGCAACGGATGCTGGCCTCGAAGTCGGAGAAGGACTCGCTGGGCGCGGTGCTCTTCTTCAATCTGGCCCACTATGTGTTGCGTCCCTGGCCCTGGATCCTGGTCGGCTTGTGCTCGTTGATCGTGTATCCGCAGTTGTCGGACATCCAGAAGGCCTTCCCCAATCTCGATCCGAAGCTGCTCGGGCACGACATTGCCTATCCGGCCATGCTCAAGTTCCTGCCGGTCGGCTTCATCGGGCTGATGGTGGGCGGGCTGATTGCGGCGAATTCCTCGACCATTCTGACGCATCTCAACTGGGGATCGTCGTATCTGGTCCACGATTTCTACCGCCGTTTCATCCGCAGGGACGCGGGTGAAAAGCATTACGTGGCGGTCGGGCGGCTCACGACGGTCGGCCTGTTCCTCGCGTCGAGCGGCATGGTGTATCTGTTGGACACCGCCAAGGACAGCTTCGACATCATTCTCCAGATCGGCGCGGGCACGGGTTTGCTCTATCTGTTGCGATGGTTTTGGTGGCGCATCACAGCCTGGTGCGAAGTGGTGGCCATGGTCAGTTCGTTCGGCGTTTCCCTGGCATTGCTCATTCTCAAGAAACATGCCGGTTACGAGATCTCGACGCACCACGCGCTGGTGCTCACGGTGGCGGTCACGACCGTGTGCTGGGTCCTGACGGCGTTCCTCGGCCCTCAGACCGATCGCCAGATCTTGATCGAGTTCTATCGCAAAGTCCGTCCATTCGGACCCGGATGGCGGCGTGTTCGGGAGGAAGCGGGTCTGGCTGAGGACGAGGCGGGCGCCACCCGCGAGAACATGCCGCTCGCGCTGATGGGCTGGACGTCCGGGTGCGCGCTGATCTGGTCATCCCTGTTCGCCGTGGGCACGTTGCTGTACGGGCGTTGGGTGCAGGCGGGTCTGCTCCTGGCCGTGTGCGTGGTCAGCGGCCTCGTGTTGGTGCGCGTCGTCAACGTGCTGTGGCGGGATCCGCAGAAACAAGACCGCCCGGTTTGAGCGGCGAACGGCAAAGCCGCGCGGCAGACATCTTGCGAAGTCTGACCGCCCCGTGCACCGAGCGGGTGTGAATTGAGCGGGTCAGGCGGTTGTGCTGGCCAGCTCGGGCCAGAGCGCGGCGCCCAGGCGCATCCCGGCGGCGTAGTTGTCGAGATCGAACTTTTCGTTTGGCGAGTGCGCGTTGTCGTCGGGCAGGGCCAGGCCCAGCAGCAGTGTGTCGGCGCCGAGGATGCGCTTGAAGTCGGTGACGATCGGGATGGATCCCCCCTCGCGCAGCAAGACCGGCTCGCGTCCAAACGCGGTTTTGAGCGCGCGCAGTCCGGCCTGCGCGGCGGGGCTGGTGGGCGAGAACAGGTAGGGCTGGCCGCCATGACCGGTCTTGATCTCGGCGCGCACGGTGGGCGGGCAGAGGTGTTCGAGGTGTTCGCGGACGAGCCGGAGGATGCGGGCCGGTTGCTGGTTGGGGACCAATCGCACGGTGATCTTGGCGCTGGCCCAGGATGGCACGATGGTCTTGCTGCCTTCGCCCTGGTAGCCGCTGGTGAGTCCGTTGATCTCGAATGTGGGGCGGGCGCTGCGTTGTTCCCAACTCGTATAGCCGCGCTCGCCGTACAACTGCGGCACGCCGAGAAAACGGGCATAGCGTTTCGCGTTGAACGGGAGTCGTGCGAGTTGCTTGCGCTCGTATGACGTGAGCGGCAGCACGTCGTCGTAGAAGCCCGGCACCGTGACGCGTCCGCGCCGATCGCGCATTTGAGCCAGGACCTGGCAAAGAGCCATCGCCGGGTTGTCGACCGAGCCGCCGAAGATGCCGGAGTGCAGATCGCGGTTTGGCCCGACGAGCTTGATCTCGAGCGCTGCGACGCCGCGGAGGGCGTAGGTGAGCGCCGGCAAACCCGGCGCCGGCATGCCGGTGTCCGAAACGACCACCGCCTCGCAGCGCAGATCCTTGCGGCGCTCCTTGAGGAATCCCGCCAGACTTCGGCTTCCCACCTCTTCCTCGCCCTCGATGACGAAGGTGAGATCGCAGGGCAATTCCGTCCCTGTCCGGAGATAGGCCTCGACCGCATTGAGATGCGCCAGGTGCTGTCCCTTGTTGTCGCTGGCGCCGCGTCCGTAGAGGGATTGTCCTTCGATCCGGGGCTCGAAGGGGGCCGATTTCCACAGCTCGAATGGTTCCGGGGGCTGGACGTCATAGTGGCCGTAGACCACGTAGTGCGGTTTGTTCCGTCCCCCTGAGCGCGGGGTGCGGGCGAGGACGATCGGGTGGCCCGGGGTTGGGCACAACTCGGTCTCGAGACCGATGGCCTGGCAGCGCTGGCGCAGCCAATCGGCGCACGCCTGAAGATCGGCGCGGTGAGCCGGTTGGGCGGAAACGCTGGGAAACCGCACGTAGGCACACAATTCGTCAACGAAACGGGCTTCGTTGGCCGCGAGATAATCGAGTATCGAGTTCATTTTGGTGCTGTCGAGCCGAGGGGGGTGTTGGGGAGGGCCGTTGGATTGGGCTGGGTTGGCGGGACGGTGGTGCCTGGACTTGGGGCAGCCCCGGCCAGGGCCCGGCCATCGATCCTTGTCCTGAGTTCTTTCAGGGTGCCTTCGAAGGTGACGAAGTCAGGGAGCTTGACAAGGGGCTCATCGGCCGTTGCGCCGGGCGGCACGAAGCCCGTCTTGGCTGCCAGGGGGCGGCTCAAGAACACCCGCACCGGGATTTCGAGTGGGGAATCGCCCAGCACCGGAGCGAGCGTGATCGCGCCCTGCCCCTCGGCCAGGAACGCCGCGCTCTGGAGGCGTCCCGATTCGAGTTCAACACGGCCACTGGTGGCGCGGCCACGCGCGGCGATGAGTTGGATGGGTGCTTTGGCGATCTCGGCTGCCCAGGCAGCGTCTCCTTCTCGGCTCGGAACGGTCGACGGGCTGGTCGAGGGGGCGAGCGCTGTGGTCGGGTCGCGTGTCAGCTCGGGAATGCGTTCGAGGACATGGAGCAGGGATTTGAGCAGGGGGGTGCGAATGTCGGTGGTGGCGAGGGTGAGGTTGGTGCAGCCCAGATCGAAGATGCCGGCCAGACTCTGCCGCAGACTGGCGCCGTCGCGTCCGGTCCCTGCGAATTGCAGGTGCGCGTCGAGATCGCCCGTGATCTGTCCTTTGCGGTCCGGCGCAAACGCATCCACCCAAGGCCCGAGCGGCAGTTTGCTCGACTGCACTCTGACGTTGTAGGACGGAGCCGGAGTGCTGGCGTCGATTGTGGCGACGGCGGCGAGCGGGGCGCCATTGGCGGTGAGTTGGAAAGGATCGATGACCAGGATGTTGTTGGCGAGCTTCGCGCGGGCCGTCCAGTTGGAGAGGACGGCGTCTTTGGCGTGAAGCCGTCCGATCTGCCAGTCGACGGTGCATTCCCGGATGGGGAGCTTGATGCCGCCGGGCGGCGGCGGAGCGGCATCGGCGGGCGGCGTCGCGGCCTGTGCGGGAGGGGCTGGGACGGCGGTTGCGGCCTGATTGGTGGTGTGTG
>CAYPUR010000019.1:0-11087 GCA_964413865.1 uncultured Verrucomicrobiota bacterium | reverse complement strand
GGACCAATCGAGCGCCTCGGCAGACACCCGCACCTGCCCCACCCACCCGCTGGGGGGGGCCAGATCGATTCGTCCCCGCACCACCATCTGATTGGTCGCACGCGGTGTCGGAGGCAGCCTGAGCGCCAACTCCGTCAGATCCACGAGATTCGAGGAGAGGCTGCCATTGAGAGAAAACTCCATGTCCAGAGGGGTGGTGGGCATCAGGCCCGCGGGATCGGAGACGCGAAGCCCCGTGAGGCGGGTCTGCAACTGCACCGAAGTCCCCGCCACTGGATCGCGCTGGATGATTCCGTCTCCGGTGAATCGGGCTGAGAGAAGCCGAACGGGCGACAAGTACGGGGCGAGGAGAGGCTGGAGGATGGCTTCGGAGAGTCCGTTGATGTTGATCTTGTACTCTCCCCGATCGGTGCTCAGGTTGTAGTTGCCGGCGAAGTCGACTCCGCCGAACGCGCCGATCCCCTGCCGGGACGCGAGTTGGAGGCGGCGCAGGGTGAGTTCCTGACCCGTGCTCTCGACCCCGACTTCAATGCGCGCGTCATGATTGTCGAAACGGTACAGGTCGTAAGCCCCGCTGAACCCGCGGAGGTTGATGTTGAGTGTGGCCGCGCGCTGGCCGCGATTCTGGGCGAACAGGCCATCGGCCGTCACGCGGCCGCTCGATGCGCTCAGGCGGGGCACGGGGAACTGGGACAGGAACTGGGGCACTCCTGACTCCGAAACGAACTGCACGTTCGAATCGCGGGTGGCGAGATCGTATCCCGCGGATCCCGTGACGGCGGCGAGAGGGACATCCTCCTCGCCCAGGTGCGCGGTGAACCGTTCGAACAGGAACGATCGGTAATCCGAGAAGTTGCCCAAAGCGGTGAACCTGAGGCTTCCCCGATCGAAGCGCCGGCCGGCCAGTTCCCATTCCGCGTCCCTGAGTTCCCCGGCCAGATCGGCTGTGAATCGGCGTCCGCTCAACTGACACGTCACAGCGCTGGTTGCGCTGAGAATGCCGGCGGGCACGGTTGTTCCGAGAAAGAGCGCCCAATCGCGCAGGCGCAAGTCGTGGACGGCGATTCGGACAGTTGACTGATTGACGCCCTGGGGGAGGCGTCCCCAGGTCAGGTACATGGGGTTGTCCAGAACGGCGCTGAGCAGCTCGCGCTGGGCCTGCCGGCCCGTGAGGGTGAAGCGATGGAGGATTGCGGATTCCTCGCCCTCGGTGATTGTCAGGTGGCTGTCCAGGTCGAGATCGACCGGCGCGCTGGCGGTTGCCCCGTGGCGCACGCTGAATTGTTCGAGAACCCAACGCCCGGTCAGAGCGACCAGGTCCCCGCCGCGGGAGACATCGAGCGTCGTTTTCACGTTGATCTTGGTGTCGAGGAAATCGAGGCCGAACGGTGCCCCCACCAGGTCGAGCACGTTGCGGTCGATCGATGTGACATCCAGTGAAAGCCTGGCTTCCGAACGGGCTAGGTCCATCGGACCGCGGACGCGGATGACGCCCAGCGATTGGCCATCGCGTTCGAATCGCGCGGAGAGATCCCGGACTTCATTGGCCGAGAAGTCGCAGGCGAGGGTTCCGACGAGCCCCGCCAGGTCGCTCAACGTGCCTGTGCTCTGGGCAATGGTCAGGCGGGCGTCCCCTCGGGCCGATGTCGCGCGGAGCCTCTTGTCCAATGTGGCTGTGAAGCCCCCTGCAAGCGCCGCCTGCAATCGGCCCTGGACATTCGTGAGGCCCGAGGCGGGCGCGGCCGTGTGAGCCACCGTTGCGCGGAATGCGAGCTTCGACTCCTTCTCGTTGCCCAACTCTTCGAGGTCCAGGTCCAGCGCGCTGATCTCGCTCAACTGGCTGCCGCCGTCGGGCGCCAGGCGCAGAAAACGCAGAACGCCATTCGTGACCGTGATCCTCCCGATGTCCATTTCCGGAGGGGCGCCGCGGAGCGCCGATCGTGGCCGCTTCTCCAACGCGTCCCTCAGGGGGTCGAGATTGGTCTTGCCGTCCGGCTGGCGCACCCAGATGCCGCGGGGGGCTTCGACCACAATTTCCGGGAAGTCGAGACGCCCCATCAGCAGGCCCCAGGGACGGTACCGCAGGAGGACGCGTTGGGCCTCGAACAACGGTTCCGGCCCCTCGGTTTCGAGCCGGAATTGTCGCAACTCGACCGAGGACAGGGGTTCGACGGAGAGATCCGCGGCGGTGATCTGGACGTTCCAGGTCTGGCTCAAGCGCGGGAGCACCACGCGTTTGAGGAACGACGCGTTTGTGAATGCGAAGTAGAGGGCGGCCAGGAGGAGCGCCGCGATGATCGACAGGCCGAGGAGAATGCGCAGCACCCGCCACCAGAGCGGGCGGGGCTTCCATTCCATCGCGTCGAGTGTGTCGGAAGCAGGCATGGATTTGTCCAACGGCGGCAGGGTATCTGGTTTGGGGTTCGAGTCAATCGCGCCGGGCCGAGTCGGGCGCGCGGCAGACGACCGTGTTTCTTTGGGCCCAATCCGAAGCCGGCTGGGGGTAATCGGTATTGAAGTGCAACCCGCGGCTTTCGGGGCGGTGCATGGCGCACCGGACGATCAGTTCGGCCACAAGCGCGATGTTGCGCAGTTCGAGCAGGTCGGATGTCACCACGTAATCCCAGTAATCCTGTTGAATCTCGCTCTGCAGATTGCGGATCCGCGACTCGGCGCGCTGGAGCCGCTTGTTCGTGCGCACGATGCCCACGTAGTCCCACATCAGGCGCCGGATCTCGTTCCACAGATGCGACACTACGACCAGTTCGTCCGGGTTGTGCGCCTGGCCCGACTGCCACGGCGGGATGTTGCGGAAGTCGCCGGACGAGGGCAGGCCGGCCGCGCATTGGGACGCGCGCTGGGCGCAGACCACCGCTTCGAGCAGCGAATTGCTGGCCAGGCGGTTCGCCCCGTGCAGGCCCGTGCATGCGGCTTCACCGACGACGAACAGGCCTGGGATGTCGGTTTCGCCGTTGACCGTGGCCGCCACGCCGCCGCACTGGTAGTGAGCCGCCGGAACAACCGGGATCGGTTCCTTGGTCATGTCGATGCCATACTCGAGGCAGGTGCGGTAGATATTGGGGAAGCGCTGCATGATGAACGGCGCCGATTTGTGCGTGATGTCCAGGTACACATGCTCGCTGCCGCTCTTCTTCATCTCGCTGTCGATGGCCCGGGCCACCACATCCCGAGGCGCCAACGATTCAAGCGGGTGATACTGGGCCATGAACTCCGCTCCCGAGAAGGTGCGGAGCACCGCCCCTTCGCCGCGGACCGCCTCGCTGATCAGGAAGGACTTGGCCTTGGGGTGATAGAGACAGGTCGGGTGGAACTGGATGAATTCCATGTTCGCAATGGGCACCCCGGCGCGGTACGCGATCGCCACGCCGTCGCCGGTCGCGATGTCCGGATTGGTCGTGTACAGATACACCTTTCCGCATCCACCGGTTGCCAGCACGGTGACAGGGGCTGCGAAGACGCGGACCTCGCCAGTTCCCTTGCAGAGGACATAGGCGCCCAGGCATCGCTGGCTCTCCGAGCGCCCGAGTTTCTGGGTCGTGATCAGGTCAATGGCGAAGTGGTCTTCAAAGAACCGGATGTTGGCGTTTTGGCTGGCGGCGTTGAGCAGCGCACGTTCCAACTCCCGGCCCGTTACGTCCGCGGCGTGCAGAATCCGCCGTTTCGAGTGCCCGCCTTCGCGCCCCAGATCGAGTTCCTTTCCCCCGGGATGCTCAGGGTTCTCACGCTCGGAAAAGCGCATGCCCAAGTCCATCAACTCGCGCACGCGCGCGGGGCCTTCCTGGACGATGGTGCGCACGACCTCCTCGCGGCAGAGGCCCGCGCCCGCGGTGAGGGTGTCGCGCACATGCAGATCAAACGAGTCCTCCCCGCTCGTGACCGAGGCGATGCCTCCCTGGGCGTGGTTGGTGTTGGAATCGGCGCTCGATTTCTTGGTGACAATCGCCACGCGGCCCCGCTCCGCGGCCTTGACGGCGAAGAAGAGTCCCGCGATCCCGCTCCCGATCACAAGATAGTCGAACCGCACCATGGTGTCGTTCATGCGGTCGAGTCTAACGCAAACTTGGCCCCGGAAACCATGAAATACAACACCCACATTGGGAGCGGCATGATCCTGTGCGGACCCAACCGGCGTGGCGGTTGTCCGGGCGCCGGTGCGAGGCAGGGGCCGGCGGCCGGCGCTGCGCCTGCGGGCCGTTACGATGCCCGGGGCAGCGCGCGCGCCTGTTCCAGCGTGTGGACCATGCTGTCGAGGATCAGGCGTCCGTCCGTGCTGCCGAGCATCGCCTCGCAGGCGCGGTCGGGATGCGGCATCAGGCCGGCGACGTTTCGGTTTTCGTTGCAGATGCCGGCGATGTTCAGGAGCGAGCCGTTCGGATTGGCCCGATCCGTCAACGCGCCGTTGACGTCGCAGTACTGCCAGAGAATCTGGCCGCCCGCCTCGAGGCGGGCCAGCGTCGGTTCGTCGGCGAAGTAGCAGCCTTCGCCGTGGGCGATGGGGATTCTGAGGAGTCTGCCGGGCGGCACCTGGCAGGTGAAGGGCGTGCTGCGGTTGCCGACCCTCAGGAGCACCTGTTCGCAATGGAACTGCAGATCCCGATTGCGCACCAGGGCCCCCGGGAGCAGTCCGGCTTCGCAGAGGATCTGGAATCCGTTGCAGATGCCGATCACAAGGCCGCCGTCCTCGGCGAACTGCCGCACGGCTTGCATAACCGGGCTGAACCGGGCGATGGCGCCGCAGCGCAGGTAATCGCCGTAGCTGAAGCCGCCGGGGATGATCACGGCGTCGGGGTTGTTCAGCGTAGTCTCCTTGTGCCAGACGCATTCGGCGTGATGGCCGAGGACGCGCGCGGCGTGGACGCAGTCCTGATCGCAGTTCGACGCGGGGAACTGGATGATGGCGAAGCGCATGGAGCGGGAGGCTACTCGAGAGCGATGGTGTAATCCTCGATGATCGGATTGCTGAGGAAGCGGTGGCAGGCCTGTTCCAGGGCCTGGCGGGCCTGCGCGCGGCCGGCGTCGGGCGCCAGTTCGATTTCGATGTACTTGCCCACGTGCACGGCGGCGACGCCCTGGCAGCCCATGTGTTCGAGGGCGCTCTGGACGGTCTTGCCCTGGGGATCGAGCACGGCCTTCTTGGGCGTGATGATGATCTTGGCCTTCATCTCACTTGGCGAGGCCGCGCGCGAAACGTTCCATGCGGTCGAGCCCTTTCTGGATATTGACCATGCTGGTTGCGTAGCTGATCCGAACGTAATCGTCCGCGCCAAACGCGATGCCGGGGACTGCGGCGACTTTCTCCTGTTCGAGCAGGCGGGCGCAGAACTCGGTCGATTTGAGGCCGAGCCGGCTGATGTTGGGGAACAGGTAGAAGGCGCCTTTGGCGTTGACGCATGTGATGCCGGGCATGCTGCTCAGGCGCTGATGGGCGTAACCGCGGCGTTTGCTGTATTCGGCGAGCCAACTGGTCAGGTGATCCTGGGGGCCGTTGAGGGCGGCGACCGCGCCTTTTTGGGCGAAGGAAGTGGGGTTGCTGGTGCTGTGGCTTTGGATGGCATCGACCGCCTTGGCCACGGGCTCCGGGGCGGCCATGAAGCCCAGGCGCCATCCGGTCATCGAGTAGGCCTTGGCGAATCCGTGTGTCACGATCGTGTGGGCGTAATGGGCCGGCGAGAACGATGCGACGCTTGCGTGCTGGGCGCCGTCGTACACCAGTTTCTCGTAGATCTCATCACTGAGGATCAGCACATCGCGCTCGACGCAGATCTCCCCGAGCGCCTTGAGTTCATCCGGGGCGTAGAGCGAGCCGGTCGGGTTGCTCGGGGAATTGAGAATGAAGAGACGGGTCCGCGGCGTGATGGCCGCGCGCAATTGGTCGGGCGTGATCTTGAACTCCGTCGCATCGGTGGTCGGCACAATCACCGGCTTGGCGCCGGCCAGTTTCACCATTTCCGGATAGCTCAGCCAGTAGGGCGATGGGATGATGACCTCGTCACCGGCCTGGCAGGTGGCCATGACGGCGTTGAAGCACGAGTGCTTGCCGCCGCACGACACGATGATCTGGGACGGCTTGTAGGTCAGGCCGTTGTCCCGCTTGAATTTGTCCGCAATGGCTTGCCGCAGTTCGAGGATGCCACTGCTGGGCGTGTACTTGGTGAAGCCGTCGGCCAGGGCCTTGACGGCGGCATCCTTGATGTGCTGGGGTGTGTCGAAATCGGGTTCGCCCGCGCCGAACCCCACGACGTCCAGTCCGTCGGCCTTCATCTGTTTGGCCTTGGCATCGATGGCCAATGTCAGCGACGGGGAGAGCGCGGCGGCTTGCTGAGAAATGCGGTAATTCATAACTGGCGGCGGGAGCCTAGGGCCCAAGCCCGCGATTTCAAGCCCGGAATGCGGCGCGTGGCGGGTGGTGTCGGTGGCGTGCCGCCCGTTCTTTAGTCCGTCTGCTTCTTCGATCCGGGCTTGGGCTTGTTGCCGAGCTTGACAGCGACGTTGTTGAGTCCCTGGACGATGTGCTCGGCCTCCTCCCGCGTGGCGTCCGGGGTGAACGCGAGGACGCCGTCGGTGATGCGGGTTGACACGCGCGGTGCGGCCAGCCAGCGCCGTTCCGGGAACTGGGCGTGCACGGCGACCCGGTTGCCCTTGTAGGCGGTGCTCGCATGTTCGAGGGCGAGCTTCCCGTGGAAATCGAACTTCAAGACGACCGAAAAGCCGCCCATCGTGTCCACGACCGAGGCGTCGATCAGCGATCCGCTGTCCAGGAACGGCGCCTTGAAGATGCGGATTGGCACCGGGGCCGACCGGTAGATTGGCACGACTTCGGTCTTGTCTCCCGTGTCGAACTCAGCCTCGAGGAACAGTTGCACGACAGCCTGGGCCTTGCGCCGGCTCGGGCTCTCCGTGGAAGCGCATCCAGCCAGGATGGCGAGCAGGAGTGCCGACGCCAAATAGTTATTGATGCCGCGCCAGGGCGATTTCATACTCCGCCGAACAGAAACGAATCGATATCGGATGTAAAGAAGGTTATGGGCAGACAATACAATAAGAACGAGAAGCGCCGCCGCCGGGTGCGGTACCAGAAACGCAAGCGCTCGAATACGCGGCAGGCCCCCAAGAAGGCCGTTGCCGTTTCAAACGCTCCGGCCGCTGAGTCTCCTGCGACCTGAAGGCCGGCGTCCAGAGAGGATGGAACGAAGTTGGGGCGGGCCGGACGGGCAGGTGAATGTTTATGCTAAAGTGTCACGAGTTACTGGGCTTTGTCACGCCAGCGCTGGCGCAGGAGGTCATTGAGTACGCCTTTGCGTCGGACAAACCCCTCTACCGCGCGGTCCTGGCGGCCGTGGCGGATGCCAACCGTGTCCGGCCGGTCTTCCTCGAGAAGAAACCGCGGACTCAGCGTCATTCCGAGATGGCCAGCGTTCTGAGCCGCCCCCGGTTGGAAGAGGCGGCGGCGAATCTCCTGCGCGGCTGGCTGCTGAAGGCGCAGACAGGGATCCTCACCGACTTTCTCGATGCGCTGGGCATCCCGCACGAAAAGGGAGTCGTCGAGGATTTTCCTGAGACTCTGGACGACGCCAAGCTGAAGAGCGCGGTCGATCTCCTGCTGAGCAAGCATCCGGCCGAGAAAGTGATCGTCTATCTGAACACGGTTCAGAGCACTGGCGGACTCAATTGGGAAAATCTCGAACAGATGCTCCAAAACGACCCGCGACTCCAACTTGGCTGAGCGAGCATTTCGGCACAGGGATTGCTAGAAGGGGAGTCGTGAATGATGCGACGAACAAACCCCAGACGAAGCTCAAACTGCTTCAGGCCCTGGCCCGCCGCCATATGAACCGTCCAGGCCTCGCCCTCAAAGCCCGGCTCGAGGCATGCCCCGAGTTGCCGGTCAAGGCGAGCCCCAAAGTCCTCCCCACACCGGCTTGAGGTTCGTCGCACACAACACGCCCGGGCAGGAAAGCCTGTCCGGGGACCGTCACGTCTCACCGCCCCGAGGCGTTCCCGCCCGCCTCATGCCGATGGTTCCAGGGGAGCTATAAGCCGAATTCTGTCTGCGCCGGCCCGAGGGCCGGCGGAGAGGCCCATTTATCTGAGCGGTCTTACCCGGGACCTGTCTCGTCGAGACGAGACGCGGCGCGGGCCGCGCCATCGATCCCCTATTTGACCTTGCTCCCGATGGGGTTTTCCGTGCCTCCGCGCTTGCGCTTGGAGCGGTGGGCTCTTACCCCACCTTTTCACCCTTGCCACCGCGCGCCGCGCGGCCTTGCGGCCGTCGTCGCACAATGGCGGTTTGTTTTCTGTGGCACTGTCCGTCGGGACACCTCACGGTATCGCCTCCCGCGTGTATCTCCCGCACTGGCGGAGTTACGCGGCATCGCGCCCTGTGGAGTTCGGACTTTCCTCCGCTGGCTTGCGCCTGCGGCGAGCCTCCGCTCCCCTGGAACCGGGGGCAACACTACGACCTGCTGCTGGGCAACGCAAGCGGGCGCAGCGGAACGCCGGCAGTCTCACGTTGAGTGCGGGGCCTTGCCGCCCGGTGAGGGCGCCCGGCCTGCAAAGGCAAGGGGACAGACACCGACCCTGCAGGCCGCGTGCCCCCACGCGGCGCGAACTCGACTGCCACTGACAACCTCCGGATACAGTGGCTTGGTCTCGGGGTGCAACCGGTTCCTTGACAAGGATGAACGCCCCGGCTGCGGTGGCCGGGTTCATCGGCGGCCTGATCGGCGCGGCCCTTTATAATCTGGTTGCCAAGTGGACCGGGGGGTTGGAATTCGAGGTCAGTGACGATACGACGGGTGAGCCCGGATCAGTTTGAGCGCGGAGCCCGTGATCGCTGAGGGCGGCCGCGCGGGCGCCCGTCATTCGGCGACGGCCATGTCCATCTCGCGGGTGTAGTAGAGGATGCGTCCGCAATTCGGGCAGGTGACAATGCTCTGGTCAGCGCGGCATTCGAGCACAACCTGGGCGGGGAGTTTCATGTGGCAACCGCCGCATGCGCCGTGCTCGACACTGACGACGACGCGTTCGCCCTTGTTCTTGCGCAGCCGCTCGTAGATCGCCAGGCCGGCCTCGCCTGCGGCCCCCGCCAGAGTCGAGCGTCCCTCGATGGCCTCGGCCAGGTGCTTCTTCAGAGTGTCCTCCCGCCCGGCAAGGTCGGCCAATTGATGCGCTGACTCCTCCTTCACGGTTGCCGCGTTTGCGGCGAGGTCGGAGATCGCTCGGTGCGCCGCCTCGGCCTGTTCCATGATGTCAAGTTCCTGGTCCTCGATCTTGGCGATCTCGGCTTTGGAGGTGTCGATCTCGTGGGTCAAGGCGCGGTACTCCTCGTTCTTCTTGGTCTGGAATTGCTGCAGGGAGTAGCGCTCGATTCTTTCCTGGCGCGAACTGACTTCCAGTTCGAGCTTCTTACGCTCGGCTTCGAGCTGTCGTGTCTTCTGCCGCGCGCCCTCGAGAGCCGCCTCGACTCTATCGGCCTTTGTCAACACAGCTCGGCGTTGGGGATCAACGGATTCGAGTTCCCGCTGGAGGTGGAGAATTCTCCGATCGCGCTCCTGGAGGATCAGCAGTTTTTCAATGACTTCGAGCATGGGTTGTCCAGTCCGAAGACGGTATCGGCGGACGAGCAGCCCGTCAACGCGGGATCGTGGTTTTTCCGATGGCGGTTCGGCCTTCCCCCGAGCCGCCCAAGCTCGAGGCAAGCAGCCGGGCGTCGTCATCCCTGGGGGCTTGATTGAACGTTTGTCCCCAAACCTCGCTCCAAACTGCCGGATCTGATGGATGTGATTGACGGGGGGCGCCCCGATGACTCGCGAGGTCCTCGCCTCAACGGCCGTAGGGACCGAGCGGACCGAGGCAGCGCCCGTCAACCTCGCGCAGGAAGGCGCGCGCTTGCTTGTGCTTCTCGAGGACGCGGGCGATCAGCCTCCCCGCCTGTCCACGAGAGTGCGCCAGTCGTTTCGTTCGTGTTGCGACTGGCGCACGTGCGTTTGGGTGTACCGATCAGGGCCTCTCCCGCGGCTGCGGGACGGCTGCGGAATCACGGTTCATGGGGGCCTCAGACCTCCGCCAGCGCCCGGTCGATGCGTTCGACGGCCTCGTCGATCTCGGAAGTGCTCTTGAAACCGATGACCACCGCGTCGCACAGGCCGGACCGCATCACGTAACCGATGGACTTTTCCCGCTCCTCGGGCGTTTGAAAGGCGCCGTCGCCGATCAGCTTCATGCCGATGACCCCGTGGCCGCGTCGGCGCATTTCCTTGATTTCGCTCACGACGGCCGACACGTGGCTTGCGTCGCTTCGAGCGTTCCAGGTCTCCTCCGGCGTATCCATCGAGGCGCCTTGCGGATTCAACCGCACGAGATGCACGTCGGTCCAATCGCTGGCGGTTGCCGTCTGCAGCGCGGGCAGGCTGTGGCACGAGACGCCGCGGGCCCGAATCCATTTCTTCTCCTTGGCCCGGTCGAAACCCTCCATCACCCGCTTGAACGGATCCGTCCACCCCGGTTTGACCATGCAGTGGATCAGCATGCTGTCGATGTAATCGGTGTCGAAGGCTTTCCGGTGCTTGTCGATTGCGTCGAGCACATCTTCGGGCTGGCCCGGGATCTTGGACTGGATGAAGAGCCGCTCGCGCGGCAGACCCTTGATCGCCGCTCCGATCCATCCGAATGTCTGATACGACTGGGCGGCATCGATGTACGTGATGCCCTTCTCATACGCGTACCGGATCAGGCGATCGAAGGCTTGCTGGCCAAGATCGCGTTGGACCTTGCCGCTGTTGCTGCCCGTGCCCAACCCCAGACGGCTCAGCGTGATCCCCGTCCGGCCCAGGGCCACCTGGTCCGCGGCCGTGCGCTTGACAGCGGCAGCGTACGCCGTCGAACCGGGGGCGGCGAGCGGGAGCAGGACCGCACCGCCAGCCAAGGTGGCGCTGTGCTTGAAAAACGTGCGGCGATTGAGTGATTCGGATTTCATAGGTGCGTGGGCTTGGGGTGTGCGGACTAAGGGTCCGTGCAAAAATTACTTCCGATTTTGGCGGGAGCGCCACCGGGCCAGATGCGAGGCC
>CAYPUR010000018.1:0-33483 GCA_964413865.1 uncultured Verrucomicrobiota bacterium | reverse complement strand
CCGCCTTCATGCGCTGGAACAGGTCCAGATTCTCCGCCACCGTCCGGTTGCGGAACGGGCTGTCCTGCCCCGCGCGATCCGGCGCCCCGCGGTAGGCGTCGGTGTCTCCCGGTGACAGGTCGCACACATAGGCCCGCCCGCGGCGGATCAGTTCGAGCGCGTACTCGTAGAGCTGGGCAAAGTAATCCGACGCATAGAACGGCTCGACCTCCGTCGCGGGCAGAAGATCCCGCGGAACCGCGCCAAGATAGAAATCCGGGTGACCGTCGCGCACCAACCGGCCGGGCGTCTGGCCCTTGCGCTTCAAACCGATCCGATCGTCTGCCCAATCCGCAATCAGCCACGTCACGTCCTCAAGAATCGACTCGACGTACTCGACCTCTTCCTTGGTCGGGTTGGTGTCGTCCATCCGCAGGTTGCACACCCCGCCAAACTCACGCGCGATGCCGAAGTTCAGGCAGATCGACTTCGCGTGGCCGATGTGCAGATAGCCGTTGGGCTCGGGCGGAAACCGCGTCACAATCTGACTGTACTTCCCCGCCTGCGCGTCGGCTGCAACAACGTCGCGAATGAAGTCCGAAGGAGTCGGACCCGCGTCTGGATTCACCGGAACTGTGCTCATGGCTTTGCGTCGTCAATCATCGATTCAAGTGCGGCGCAAGTGTGTCAAAGCACGAGCCTGAAGGGTAGGGAATTCCAGGATTCCTAGCCTGCATTGTTGGCTTCTCCTGTAAACTCCTGCTTCGCGGTGGCAAAAAGTGGTGAGTAATGCAGGCTAGGCCGCGCTGGTCCACCTCAGGCAGCTTGCAGCCTCGCGGCGGTCAAGAGCCCATGCAACGTCCGGACCGGGCCGGTCGCTCGAAACGGGGCGAAAGTCGCCCTGATGGGCCTTCACCCAATCCAGCGCCCAGGCCCGCACCCACGCCGGCACGTCCCCTTGCAGCACCCGCATCGGGTTGAGGGCGATGACCAGCTCGGAATCGCCGTAAATGGCGTGGAAATGCCTTCCGAAAGTTCGATCGATCAATGTCCGCATGACGATCCCGCGAGACTTGGCAAGCACTGGCATATGGATTCCAACGGTTCTTCGTTCTCTGTGCGCTGCTCATCAAGGACACTGAAATGCTCTGGTTTGTTTCATCACGCTTTCAGCCCTCTGGCAGCCCGCGCACACTCGGATACGCAGAAAGGATGCCAGCCCCCAAAAGTGCCCAAATCAGCCCAAAACCGGTCAAACTGGTCCGAAACCGCCCCTCCAAATGCGCAAATCGTGCGCGCCGGTGCGCAAAGTCCGGCATCCGGGCCGACGAGGGCCTGGATTCCCAGTGCATCTGCAAGTTGTCGGTGAAATCGAGTTTGCGCCGCGTGGCAGCACGCGGCCTGCACCAGGAGTCTTGATCCGTTGTAGGCTCGGTGCCCTCACCGGGCGACAGAACACCGACAACAATCCATGCACCGCTGGATTCCGGCCTTCCAAAACTTGGCTTGACTGCCCGAGGCTTCGGGTTTCAAGGATTCTCGCGTGTTTCGCATGACGTGCCGTTCTGTGCCGCTGGTCGCCGTCGCAGCCGCTGCCTGGCTGTCGGCGCTGCTCGATCTCGATCCGGCTGTCGGGCGCGCCCAGGAGATTCGCATCAACGAACTCATGAGCTCGAACGGCGCGAACCCCGCCGACGAGAACGGCGACTTCCCGGATTGGTTCGAACTGTTCAACCCCACGCCCCACCCGGTCAGCCTGGATGGCTGGGGCGTGTCGGACGATGCGATGCGCCCTTTCAAGTGGGTGTTTCGCGATGCCGTGCTGGGGGCCGGAGAGCATCTGCTGGTCTTTGCGTCGGGCAAGGATCGACAGCCCGCCCGCGTCGACTCTCTGGGGCCCGAGACCGTCGCCGGCTTGCGCCTGTGGCTGCGCGCCGACGCCGTGAATACCAATTCCTCGACTCAGGTCCGACGCGACGGCAGCACCGTCTGCGTGCGGCAGTGGCACGATCAGAGCGGCGCAGGAAACCACGCCGTCCAAACCACGGATGCCAGCCAACCGACGTGGCTCGCCGCCGGGCCCACCGGCACGCCCGCGCTCCGCTTTGACGGCGTGGATGACCAGTTGCGGCTCCCCCGCCCCCTCGCCACCAACAGCTTCTCGCTCCTTGCCGTCTTTCGCACCGCGCGCTCCCACGAGACCGATCCCGAGGGCAAGACCGGCGTGGGCGGCGTCGAGGGCCAGCGCTACCTGTTCGGCGCGCAACACGGCGGCGACTCGAACGCGGGCGCCGGGCTCTCCGTCGGGACAAACGGAGTCGCCGTGTACGAGCACGGCTCGGGCTACATGCCCGCCCTCGCTGTCTATGCCGGGCCGCTCGGGCCCGGCAACATCCTGGTCGGCGTCCACTACGACGCCAAACAGCTCAGCCTCGATGTTCAGGGCCTTGCCGCGCGCGACGGCATGGCCTCACCCCGAGTCCTCGTGACGGCGCCGGTCGAGATCGGGCTGGGGGCGTACGGCGCATTCGACGGCGACCTGGCCGAGGTCCTGCTCTATGACCGCCCGCTCATCGAAAACGAACAACGCGGCGTCGCCCGATCCCTCGCCGACAAGTACGGCATCGCTGTCGCCCAACCGCGCCACACCAACTTCCAACTCAGCGGCGAGGGCGAGGAACTCCAACTGACCCGGCCCAACGCGACCGTTGCCGATTCTGTCCGCTTTGGGCCCATCGCCCGCGACATTTCTTACGGACGCCAGCCGGACGGCTCGGGCGAATTCGTCTTCTTCAGAGAGCCGACCCCAGGCGCACCCAACACCACGCCGGGCGCCACGGAACTGCTCGACGCCCCGGTGTTCTCCCATCCGGGCGGTTTTCATGCCAACGGGTTCGACCTCCGAATGAGCAGCACCAATGCGGACGCACGCATTCATTACACGCTCGATGGATCCGATCCGGACGAAACATCGCCCCGCCACACGGAGCTCCTGCGGATCGCGAGCCGCATCGGCACGCCCAACGGCATCTCGATGATCCCGACCGTGCCCGGAGGGCCGTTGCCCGCCGGCGAGGTTTTTAAGGGCTGGGTCGTGCGGGCCCGCGCGTTCAAACCCGGCACGCTGCCCAGCCCGACCGTCACCCGCACCTTCTGGGTCGATCCCCGCGGACGCGCCCGATTCTCGTTGCCCGTGGTGTCCCTCACCACCGACCGCGCGAACCTGTTCGACCACGCCACCGGCATTTACGTGCCCGGCGACGCCCCCAACGGCAACTACTCCCAACGCGGCCCCGAGTGGGAGCGCCCGGCCCACGTCGAGCTCTACGAAACCGACAATCAGCCGGCCTTCGCCCAGGAAATCGACGTCAAGATCCACGGCAACACCTCGCAGGGATTCCCAATCAAGGGACTTGACCTCGACGGCACCGGCGGACGCGGGCGGCGCCCGTTCCGCTATCAGCTCTTTCCCGACCGCGCCCGCGACGAATTTGAACACTTCCTTCTTCGGCCCACCGGGCATGACCAGCCCACGGCATTCATGCGCGACGAGCTGATGCAAAGCCTCGCGGCCGAGACGGGGGCCGAATCCCAGGCCGCCCGCGCCTGCGTCCTGTTCATCAACGGCGAGTACTGGGGTCTCCATTACCTGAAGGAAAAGGAAGACCCCGAGTTCGTCGCGCACTACGCGGACCGCGCCGAGGACTCCATCGACTACCTCGAGGGGTACGCCGCGCCTAAAGCCGGGGACACGATGCACTACCAGGCCATGATCGATTTCATCGCAACTCACGACCTGGCCGACCCCGCGCACTACGCCCGCGTCGCCACCCTGATGGAACTCCCCAACTACATCGACTACAAGGCCTGCGAGATCTTCTTCTACCGATGGGACATTGGAAACCACCGCCTGTGGCGTCCACGCACGGCGGACGGACGCTGGCGCTGGCTCCAGTTCGACAACGACGTCGGCTGGGGCGGATTCTGGGCCCAGCAGCCAGCCTGGCAGTTCAACATGCTGGCCGCCGATCTCACCCCCGACGGATCCCTCCACGGCCACAACAACGAAGTCACCACATTCCTCCTCCGCCACCTGGTGCGAAACGCGCAGTTCCGACGCGACTTTGTCAACCGCTTTCAGGATCTCCTGAACACGCTGTTCCTCCCCTCCTCCACCCAGGCGCGCATCGACCAGATGGCGTCCGTGCTGGCGCCCGAAATGGCCGAACACACCCGGCGGTGGCGCTCCCCCGCCTCGCTGGCCGATTGGCAAAATAACGTCCACTACCTCCGCACGTACGCCGTCAACCGCCCCGCGAACATGCGCGAACACCTGCGCCAGTACTTCCGTCTCGACCCGGCCTGCACGTTCACTGCCGGCGTCCGCCCACCCCACGCCGGTGCACTCCGCCTCAACTCAATCGAGATCCGGGAGCCGGCAGACCAGCCCTGGTCCGGCCTCTACTTCCAGAGACATCCAGTCACCGTGCGCGCCGAGCCACGGCCGGGCTTTCGATTCGACCACTGGGACGGCCTGCCGGGTGTGAGCACCAACGAGGTGACGCTGCTCCTGAACGGCGATTTTGCGCTCGCAGCCCAGTTCGCCCCCGACCCTGCGACACAACCGCGCTTTACCGGGATTCGGCGGTCTGGCGCCGCCAGCGTCGAACTGACAGTGGCCGGCCCGCCCCATGCCAGCTTCCATCTCGAATCCTCCCAGGACCTGAGCGGTTGGTCCACACGCCAATCGATCGAACTCGATGACGCGGGATCCGCCGTCATCACCGAACCGGTCACAACGGCGCACCGACAGCAATTCTACCGCCTCCGCAGTTCGGACGGTGCATCGGGTTGTTGTCGGCCTGATGGCGCCCTGTGAGGGCATTGGGCCGACAACGGATGGAGACTCCCGCTGACCGGGTCGCCCGACCCGGCGTCTGCACTGTTGCCGATGTCGGACGAGCCTGCCTGACGCTCCTGGCAGAACCGTCAGGGAGGAAGCTCGAATCGTGAGGAGCCAGCGAAATCGACGCTCACGGCTTGTTCCACACCTCGTTTACGTGCACATCCAGCTCCAATTTGGCCTGATCAAGCAGGTCAATCAGTTCCTCATACATCCATGAGATCGACTCGATGCCATCCTCGCCTCCGGAGATGAGCGTGAGCACTTCTCGATCCCGCGCGCCTGCATCCTGACTGCAGTCATCGGCCCACGTGATTCCCACCCCTCCCGAGACCGCCCGCCGTTCACCAGAAGGCGCGGGCCCCGGGTCAGGAGAAAACGATTCGAACCATGACTTCAGCACGCGATGAAGGGCATGCCGGGCCCCAACTGCGCGCGGCGTCAAGACGAGGCCAAGGGTGATCACGTGCTCCTGGCTCCACCGCTCACCATTGCGGGTATAGGCAAACTGATACCGAGACGTGTTCATGAGTAATCGTTCAGCCGGACTCAAGCGAGCGCAGCTCGGGACGGATCTCTTGGTTTTCAATCACGGCTCCCTCCTGCAACTCTGAGCTGTCTGTTTCGACGCGGCCGGAATGTGTCCGTCCAGGCTGGGCTCTTCAAGGCAAAACGGTGGAGGCAAAACGAGGCAGAACCGGGCTTCCATCAACCGTGGCATGGTTGTCGATGGCCGCGCGCAGGCGCTCTTGGATCTCCCCAAGCCGCGCAGGCGCCTCGATCCGGGAGCCGTCACGCTCAGCGATATAGAAGGTGTCCATGGCCGCGCCGCGCTCGGTGCAGACCTTCGCCACCGAGATGTCCACATCGAGTTCCGACAGAACCTGGGCAATGGTGTAGAGAAGACCGATCCGGTCTTCAGCCTCGATCTCCAGCACGGTCCGGCCGCCGCCCGATTCGTTGTCGAAGCGGATGACGGTGGGGATGGGATCCCAACCGGCGTCGGTGCGGGCTGGCAGGCTGCTGCGGCGCGCCTCGATCGCCTCGCGCAAATCGCGGCCGGCATGCCTGGCCTCCCTGAGATGCAGGGCAACGCGCTGCTGCTCCGCGTCGCCTGCGGGCGTCCCGCGGCGGGCCTCGACAACAATGAACGTGTCGATGACGATCGAGTCGTCGCGCGTGAACACCTCGGCGCTCAGAACGCTGAGGCCGGCGGCTGTCAGCGCACCGCAGAATCGGCTGAACAAGCCGCCCCGATCCCAAGTGGCAATCCGCACCACCGAATAACCGCGGTCGCGGTCGTGCTGCCATTGGGCGACTGGTTCGAGCAGGTCTTCGTCCTCGGCCAGGGCGCGCTCGACGAACCGATGCACGAGTTCGAGATCGGCTGCGATGGCCTTGGCCTCGCGCAACAGAAAATAGCGCGGAGGCATCCGCGCAAAGTGAGCCAGGATCTCGTCCGCAGGGAACGCCTCCGGCAAGAGGGTCCGCACTTCCTCGGCCAGGCGGTCGCGCTGCCGGCTTTCCGCTCGGGCGAACGCGCGCTCGCCCGCGAGGTGTGCCCGGGTCCGCTCGTAAAGGGTGAGCAGCAGCGAGTCCTTGAACCCGTTCCAGAGATCGTCGCTTGTCCCGAGGGAGTCGGCGATCGTCAGGAGGGTCAGCAGATTCAACCGGTCGACGCTGCCGAGCAGCGCCGCGAATCGCCGGATCTCCGCCGGCTCGTCCAGGTCGCGGCGCTGCGACACGGTCACCATGTCGAGATGATGGCGCACCAGAAAACGGAGGGTGGCCGATGATGCGGCATCGAGGCCCAGCCGCCTGGCGACCGCCGCCGCAAACCGGCCGCCGACCTCGGCATGTTCTTTGGTCGAACGCGCCTTGCCGGCGTCGTGGAGCAACAGGGCGAGATAAAGGAGATAGGGCCGTTCGATCGCTCTGTTGAAGATATCGCCGTAGGCGGCCCGGGGGCCGTCCTTGCATCCGGCCAGCTCATCCAGTTTGGCAATGCAGACCAGGGTGTGTTCATCCGCCGTGTATTGATGAAAGAACTCGTGCTGGACCAGGCACGTCAGCCTGCCGAATGCCGGCAGGTACGCCCCCAACACACCCGCCTCGTGCATTGCCCGGAGAGCGGGCGCCACGTTCCCCCGCTGGTTGAGCACTTCCAGAAACGTCTGCGCCGCCCCCGGGGCGGAGCGCAGCAGGGCCCCCGCGCGCCTCGCCTCCTCACGCACTCGCTGCACCGCTGCTGCGCATGCCGAAAGACACGCATCAGCCGGGAAGGATCCTCGCGAAACACGCCGGGCCCAGCCGCCCGAATGCGATCCTCGACAAACTCGAAACCGTCCACAAGATACGCGGGCGATCCGCCCCCCTCCCCCGCCACCCGGGCCGCCAGCGCGCAAGGCCGGGGCATCGGCACGAGGCCAAGCCGCTCCCCAATGCCGCGGGTCAACAGATCGATCGTTCGAGCGTGTCGATAGTAGTCGCGCATGAAACGCTCGATCCGCCGGCTGTACGAACGCTCCGCATAGCCAAGGCCCCGCGCCACGGACGGCTGGATGCTCTTGGTGAGTCCATCCGCCGCCCGCCCCGCCTGGTAATGCGCTTCGTTCCTCACCCGCAGCAGAAAATCGTAGGCGCGTTCGAGGTCACGACGCTCCGACTGCGCGACCAGGCCCCGAGCTTCCAACTCCGCAAGCGTGCGGCACCCGTGCTTGAAGAACGCCAGCCAGAGCAGACTTTGAAAATCCCTGAGTCCGCCGCATCCGCTCTTGATGTGCGGCTCCTGCAGGCAGACGGGGCGCCCGAACTTGGCCCGCCGCGCCTCCCGGTCTGCCTCCCGCGCGGCGATGAACGCCTCCGCCTGGCCCTCGACACACCGGGCGGGAAAAACCTCCTGGAATTGGGCGAACAGCCGGGCGTCCCCAGCGATGAACCGCGCATCGAGCAATGCGGTCTTTGTCCACAAATCCCGATTCGCGGCCTCAACAGACCCGGCCATCGTCTGCGCGACTGGCCGCACCCGCCCGAACAGACCGGCCAGATCGGGCGCCTGGATCCACTCGACCACCGTCCCCCATCCTCCCGATGCCGATGCCCCATCGTCGCGCAGAATAAAAAGCTCGATGTCGCTGGCCGGATTCAGATCGCGACGCCCATAGCCGCCCACGGCCGCCATGGCGAAGGTTGAACCCGGCTGCGCCCCCTCGAAGCCGCCGTCCGCGTCCGTCCTCTCGAGCAGACTCGTCAGAACGCGGTCCCAGACCCGCGAATGCGCCTCGCAACACGCGCGTCCGGACGCTCCGCGCCGATGCGCCAATTGGATCCGGTGAGTCTCGAGTCGGAGGAATCGTTCCCACGCATCGGCCGCCTGGGCTGCCGTGCAGTTTCGAGGCAGGACCAGCCGGGCGTTGGCGTCGACATCGATTTGTCGCAGCAGTTCCGACATCCGGGCACAAAGTAGGCCACCGCCAGGCCGATGCGCAAGCCGATGCGCAAGCGCACAGGCCAAAGTCTTGACCGCAGGCGGTGCATCTCTCCGACCACCGGCATTGCCAACCGTCGCGCACAACGCCGCATCGCGGCTCGCTCAACCGCCCTCGCGCTGCTCGCTCAACCCTCCTGGCCTGTCCCCCCCCAGACACCATCATCTGCGAACTGTGCGCATTTCTTGTCACGATCGGAACATGATTCAAGTGCATTTCTGTTCCAATGCATTGCACATTAATTGTGTGTGATGTTTCGAACAATGTCAGTTCTGGCTCTTGTAGACGATGAGGCGACCCTCGGCCGCTGCGTCAATTCTGAATTGGCTTGTAGAAACATCAGGATGTGCGAGTTTTGTGTCGCGATCGCGACAAAGGAATGGTCGCTGCATCCGCGTATCAAGGAGAGAAACGAGCCTTTGTAATCTGTAACGTGAAGGCCAGCACTGAAGAGTTGTTGTATGCTCTGTTCCGTTTAGCAGACACCCTTGTGCACCCGACGCTGAGCAACCTGACGGATTCATTCGAGGGTTGGGCAGATCGTCGGGGACTGCTGCGTCGGCTTCATGATCTCGAAAGGCGCCAATTGCTGGAGCGATGGCCACAAGGGTCGCGAAGAGGAAGCTACCGTGTCACAAGAGTGGGATGTCTGCGCGCACTGGGCGGAACAGACCCCGTAAGGCGATGGGAGCGGGCTTGGGACGGATTGTGGCGCCTGGTCGTCTTTGATGTGCCTGAGAAGGAGAACGCCAAACGCGCTCAGTTACGCCGCATGCTGCGAGACCGCCGGTGGGGATGCCTGCAGAGAAGCGTATGGGTGTCGCCAGATCCGATTGACGAGGCAATCGAGCGCTGGGAACGGCGCTACCCGGTCAAGGTGTTCATCTCGCTGGAAACGCACGCGGGCACAGAGGGGACGCGGCAAGCGCTGGTCAAGAGCGCGTGGGATTTCGAATTGATCAATCGCGCATACAGGCATTGCCTGGAGTTGTTGGAGCAAAGGCCGCAACCCGATAATCACGAATCACGAACGAAGAGTGCGCTTCTGGAGTGGATTCGGAGAGATGGGAATGCGTGGCGGCATGCCCTGTCGCTCGATCCCCTATTGCCAGGCACGCTCCTTCCCGACAGTTACCTGGGTCGAACAGCCTGGCGCGAACGGACGGCGATCAACTCAGGCTCCGACAAGGCCGACGAGGGCACTGCAGGCTGCGTGTCCGCACGCGACGGACGGCCAATTGGCTAAGGATCGATGCTCCCGACCACCGACTTTCCGATTCACTCCTGACTTCCCATCGGGCGCAGGTGGTGTTTGACTGGGCTCATGCATTCACTCCGAGCTTCGATCCGACTTGCAGCGTTCGCGTTCATTCTTCCACTCGAGGTCCCGGTTCTGGCAGCCGATTCGTCTTTTGGCGCCGAGCCAACAACGGGGCCCGAGGAATGGAGAATCACGTATCGGGGCCGCCCTCTCATGGTCTATTCGTGCGCGCCCGAGAAGTACAAGCCGTATGTGAAGGAGCTCTGCACGGTCAACGGGGACAACATCCTGCGCGACGCCCCTCATGACCATCTGCACCACCACGCCATGATGTACGGGATTCGCGTCAACGGCCTGAACTTCTGGGAGGAGGCGCCCGGAAGCGGCGTCCAGAAGTCGGTGTCGATGGCCAAGCCGGAGATCCGGGTCGGCGCGGGCGGGCAGCCGGAGGCGGTGCTGCGCCAGACCATCCATTGGGTCGAGCCGGCGGATGCCTTTCTGCCCGACACGCCCCGAGTGGCGCTGCTGGTCGAACAGCGCACGCTCACGCTCACGGTCGATGAGGCTCGGCAGGAGGTCGCGCTGCAGTGGACGTCAGCGTTCGAGGTCGGTGGCAAGACCAACCAGGTTGTGCTGACCGGGTCCACCTACCACGGCCTTGGAATCCGGTTCCTTCAGGACCTCGATCCCGCGGCGGCCCATCTCAACGCGGGCGGCAAGCCCGACTTGAGCGACAACCGTCAAGACGTCAGCGTTCACCGCTGGGGATCGGTCGGCTTCGACAGGCCCGGAAAACCCGCAACACTGGTCTTGTATGGGGATCCCGCCAATGCGCGCGGCCACGCCAACTACTTCAGCATGCGAACACCCTTCGCCTATCTGTCCGCGACCCAAGGCCTCGACAAAGAGCCATTGGTGTATCGCAGCGGCGAGAAATTCCAGATCCAATACCTGGTGCTGCTCTCCTCGAAGCTGCTCGAACCCGGCGCGATCGAACAGCGCGGCGAAGCCTGGCGCGCCGAACTCACGCGTTGAACGACCACACGAGGCTCCGCCTCTTGAAAGGCGGCATGTCTATGAAACCAATGAATCGTCGGACTTTCGTCCGCGCGTCCGCGCGCGGCGGTGCCCTTCTGGCCGCGGGGAGCGCTCTGTTCACGGTCAGCCGGACCGGCGTCGGCCAGAACGTCCACGATCGCGTCGTCCTGGCGCTGATCGGGGCCGGCGGACGCGGCTCGCAGCTCGCCGGCAACTTTCAGCAAGTGGCCGGCGTCGAGTTTAAACACGTCTGCGACCCCTTCCTGCCGCGGGCGGAGGCGGGGGCGAAGAATCTGGCCAGGAACCAAGGGCGTCCGCCCCAGGCGGTGCAGGACATGCGCCAGGCGCTCGACGATCCGGAGGTAAAGGCGGTTGTGCTGGCCACGCCCGAACAGTGGCACGGGCTGGGAACTGTCTGGGCGTGCCAGGCGGGCAAGGACGTTTACGTCGAAAAGAACACCTCGCTGCGCCTGCATGAGGGGATCGCGATGATCGAGGCGGCGCGCAAGTATCAGCGCGTGGTGCAGGTCGGGTTCCAGAATCGGAGCGCCCCCTATGCGTTGACGGCGCGCGACTACATCCGGAGCGGTAAACTGGGCAAGGTCGTCCTGGTCAAGGTCTACAACCTGCTCGAAGGCGGCCCTTGGGCGGCCCGTCCCGACAGCCCCGTCCCAGCCGGGCTCGACTGGGACATGTGGCTCGGGCCGGCCCCCGAAATTCCTTACAATCCCGGACGCCATTTCGGTTGGAACGACTGGTGGGACTACTGCGGCGGTGCGTTCTCGGGCGACGCCAGCCATCAACTGGATCTGACGCGCATGGTGCTGGGGGATCCGCCGGCCCCCAGATCGGTGAGCTGCGCGGGCGGGCGCCTCGGCTGGGCCGACACCCGGGAGATCCCCGACACCCTGGCGGTGACCTACGACTACGGCGATTTCGTGATGACCTGCGAGAGCGGCACCGCGATGCCGTACATGAAGAAGTTCCCCAACGAGGTGCGCTACGGCAACCAGTGGCCCCACTGGCCGCAGAGCTCGTGCCGGGTCGAGATCTACGGTACACGCCAATTGATGTACCTGGGCCGGCACGGGTGCGGATGGCAGGCGATGGAAGCCGGCGGGAAGGTTGTCGCCGAAGACAAGGGCCATTTCCCCGACAAATGGCACCAGCCGAATTTCATCGACTGCATTCGGTCGCGCGCGCGGCCCAACGGGGACATCGAGCAGACGCACCAGAGCGCCTGCCTGGTCCATCTGGGCGTGGCCTCGTATCGCGTCGGACGCAGGCAGCTCTTCTTCGACGAAGCGGCCCGGCGGTTCACCAACAGCGACGACGCCAACCAGTTGCTGCGCCCCCTGGCTCGCGGACGTTACCGGCTGCCCGAGACCATCTGAACGCGCGGATTGACCGCAAGCCGCCCCCTGCGACAAGGTCTGCCCCGCAGGCTAGGACCTGCGGCAGCAACGACGATCATGAGCTTTTGCATTCTGACCACCGGCACGCCGCGCCGCATCGGCTTCATCTCGACCCGTTTTCAAGGCACCGACGGGGTCACACTTGAGGCGCGCAAATGGGCGGACATCCTCGGGCGGATGGGACATTCCTGTTACTGGATGGCCGGGTTGCTCGATGCGCCGCCCGAGGCGAGCCACACGGCGCCGCTGGCCTATTTCAATCACCCGGAGGTCGCGGCGGTGCAAGCCACACTGTTCGGCGTGGCGCGGCGGAGCCGCGAGGTCTCGAGTCAGATCCAGTCGCTCAAGGACCGGCTCAAGGACGAGATCTACTGCTTCATCGACAAGTTCCGAATCGAGGTGCTGATTCCGGAGAACATTCTGGCGATCCCGATGCATGTGCCGCTCGGGCTGGCCATGACGGAGGTGATTGCCGAGACCACGCGGCCGGTCATTGCCCATCATCACGATTTCACCTGGGAACGCGAGCGATTCACCCTCAACGCGGTGAACGACTACATCCAGGCCGCCTTCCCCCCCCTGCTTTACGGCATGGAACATGTCGTCATCAACTCGATGGCCCAGAAAGAGCTGGCCCGCCGCCTGGGCATCCCGTCCCAGATCATTCCCAACGTCCTCGATTTCGAAACTCCACCGCCGGGCATCGGCGATTACAGCCGGGATTTCCGGCGCGAGATCGGTCTGGGCGACGACGACTGGCTCATCCTGCAACCCACGCGCGTGGTGCAACGCAAGGGCATCGAGCACGCGATCGAACTGGTCCGCCGGCTCGCCGACCCGCGCGCCAAGCTGGTCATCTCCCATCCGGCGGGCGACGAGGGCAACGCCTACCTTGCGATGCTGAAGGATCGGATGGCGGATGCGGGGATTGACGTGCGGTTCATTGCCGACATGGTGGGCGACGCGCGGTTTGACCGCGGAGGGGCGGAAGATCTACACGCTGGCGGACATCTATCCGCACGCCGACCTGGTGACATATCCCAGCCACTACGAAGGCTTCGGCAACGCCTTTCTCGAAGGGGTCTACTTCGGCAAACCGATCGTCGTCAACACCTATGCCGTGTATGCGCGCGACATCGACCCGCTCGGCTTCAAGACAATCGAGATGACGCAGCTTGTCACACGCGAGGTGGTCGAGCAGACGCGCCAGATCCTCGAAGACAAGGCGCTGCGTGACGAATGGGCGCTGACCAATTACGAGCTCGGGCTCAAGTATTTCTCCTATTCGGTCGCGCGCCGCAAGCTGGTTGCCCGGCTGGCCAACCTCTTCGGCGAAGGGATCTGACCGTCCTCGCGCACTCCCTCGACTCGGGGCGCCACAGAACCTCGTAGCCATCGAGCTCGATCGGATCTCGGCCGCGCCCGCACTCGACCCGCACCCGCTCCCCGCTCACATTGTGCAGGCAGAGCACCCGGTCCGTGCCGTCGGCATTCTCCCGTCGCACGGCGAACACCCGCGCATCCAGCGCCAAGACCTCCTGCGGCGCGGCCGGCCCGAAGGCGGGGTGCGCTTGCCGCTGGCGCAGCAGGGCGCATTGCCCCTCGAAAACACGGGCGCGCAGCGAGTTCGTGTCGTCCAAGGCCGCTTCGAGCGCGGCGCACTCGATCTTCTCGCGGTTAATCCGACGCGCAATGCCGCTGATCTCGGCCCCGCGACGGTCGCCGCGCGAGCCGAAAAGCGAATGGAAATAGATGCCCGGGACCCCCTGCAGGCTCAGCAGAATCCCATGCGCGCAGAGCAGTTTGCGCGCCGCCAGATCCGGCGATTCCCCCGCCGCCGGATTCGACAGCGCGTCGAGGTAGTTGATGTTCATCTCGTACGGACGCTTCGAGCCGTCGGGCATGGCCTTGAGCGAAATGCAGCCTCCATGAGCCCGGGTGCGCGCAACCAGCGCCTCGATCTCCGCCTCCTCGAGAATCCCCCGCACCGGGTTGAGCCCGACGCCGTCGTGCGAGGCCAAAAAGTTGAAGAAGGCCACGCGGTCCGACACGGGTTCGAGGGAGTGCGCCCACCGGGTGAGCGCTTGGGCGCTGCCGGTGGCCAGACTGTGCAGGACCAGCGGGGGCAGCGCGAAGTTGTAGACCAGTTGGGCCTCGTGAATGCCGTCGCCGAAATACGAGATGTTCTCCGCGTGCGGCACGTTCGTTTCGGTGACCAGCAGCACGCCGGGCGCAACCTCATCCAGGACGGCCCGCAACAACTGGATGATCGCGTGGGTCTGCGGAAGATGCAGGCAGGTCGTGCCGATCTCCTTCCACAGGAACGCCACCGCATCGAGGCGAATGAACCGCGCCCCCCGAGCCACGTAAAACAGCAGCGCATCCAACACAGCCAGCAACACCTCCGGATTCCGGTAGTTCAAATCCACCTGGTCCGCGCTGAAGGTTGTCCAGATCTTCCTGGGTCCGGCCGCTGTCGGGAACTCGGTCAGCAGAGGCAGCGCGCGGGGCCGCACCACCCGCGTGAGGTCGGGCGCGCCCGCGACCGTGACAAAGAAATCACGGTATCGGGGATCGTCCGACAGAAAGGCCTTAAACCACTGGCCCTGGGCGGACACATGATTGAGCACGGCGTCGAACATCAGTTCGAAATGGGCGGCCAGCCGGGCGATGTCGTGCCACGTCCCGAAAGCCGGATCGACGGACTGATAATCCTCGACTGCGAAGCCGTCGTCGGACGACGACGGGAAGAACGGGAGCACGTGGACGCCGGTGAGCACGGAGCGCAGACGCCGTTCGCAGAACTCCGCCAGCGTGTGCAGGGGGGCTTCGCCATCGCGCCGGAGCTGGTCCGCGTAGGTGATCAGCAGCGCGGCGTCCTGCCCCAGCCCGGGCACGCCGCGCTGATCCGAGCGCCGGGGCATGTGCGGACGCCAGCGCTCGATGAGATCGGACACGCGCCCGGCGACAGTCGATGCGCTCGGGCCGTAGAGGAACGCGAGGAGGCTCCCGACATCGTTCATTCGGCGTTGTCCTCCTTGACGGCCTCGACCATGTGATCGAGCAACTCCGGCAGGGCTGAGCGCACGCTGTTCCAGTTGGGAATGCGCGGCGTGGACAGCGGGTTGTCGATGAACGCCTTTCCGGCGACGCGGATGCTGCGGACGAACATGGCCACGGCCTTTTCCTCCTCGTGCCGGGCAAAGACCAGGCCATTGATGGCGGAGTCGGCGCCGTAGAAGCGCAGCGTGTCCTCGGCCTGGCGCAGGTAGGCGCTCAGGAGCGTGTCGAACAGGCCGGCGTCGAGCTTGATCCCCTCGGCAGCCATGCGGCGGAACAGGGACTTTGCGATCTCGACCGCCATTCTGTTCAGCCCTTTGTCCGTGTCGCGGGCCGACAACTCCTGGTGCTTGTGATCGTAATTGTCGCAGAGTTCGGACTGGCAAATAGCCCGGGGCGCCGCGTTGCGGAACACTTCGGCCAGAGTCCCGATTTCGAGGGCCCAATCGTGCGGCATGCGCAAGCGCCGCACCAGGTCGACATCGAGCGCAATCTCCCCGGCCAGCGGGTATCGGAATGTGTCCATGTACACCAGGAACGGATGGGCGCCCAGGATGCTCTTGAGGGCGCGGATCAGCGGGGTGAGCATCAGGCGCATCACCCGCCCGTTGAGCTGGCTGCTCACACGCGCGTAATAGCCCTTGCAGAAGTCGAACCCCAGACTCGGATGCGCCACGGGGTAACACAAGCGCGCCAGCAACTCGCGGCTGTAGGTGGTGATGTCGCAGTCGTGCACGGCCACCATGCGGGCCTGTTCGCTGGCCAGCACGTACCCGAAACAGGTCCAAACGTTGCGGCCCTTACCCGGGGAACCGAGATTGAGTTCCGCCTCCTCGACCAGACCGTACAGGTGCTGGATCCGCGGGCCGTCGTTCCATAGGAGCGTCGGCCGCTGCGGCAACTGCCCGAAGAACCGGCGCGCCCGCTCGAAATCCGCCGCGCGCGCCGCGCCGTCGATGCCCACGATGATCTGCTGAATGTAGGTGATGGACTTGAGTTCGCTCAGGATGAGCCGCAGCGCCGGCGTGCCCAGCTCGCGCACATGGCAGGGCAGCACGAGGGCAATCGGATTCTCCTCGGAAAACCGTTCCAACTCGCGCTCGAGCCGCTCGACATTGGGCTTGCCCAACCGGTGCAGCGTGGCCACCGCGCCCGTCTGGAAAAAGTCTGACATAGTGCTTAACGAATGCTCGCCCGCGAGGCGCGAACGCGTCAAGCCTTCCCTGCCGGCTCAAAAGAGTTCGCCAGCCTTTTGACCCCGTGAGACACTGCCCGCGCCGTGTACTTGACCGTCGTCCATTACCATCTCCGGCCAGGCGGCGTCCGGCGCGTGATCGAGCTGGCCACGCCCCACCTGGTCCGACTCGCGCCCCAGCCCGTCAGCGCCGTGGTGCTTGCCACAGGCGAGACGCCCGATGCCGACTGGTTGCGCCGCTTCCGGCGCCGACTGGGCCGCACGCCGGTCAAGGTCCTCGTCGAGCCCGCCTTCGGCTATGTGTCGGAGTTGAACAGGAACGGGCGCGCGGTCGACCGGGCGATCCTGGCCGGCTTGAGGAAACTCCTGGTGGAAACCTCGGAGAACAATTGCCTGGTCTGGGCGCATAACCTTGGCCTGGGCCGCAACCTGCGCCTTGCCCGCCGCCTCACCTTCGCCTGCGACAACCTCGGCATTCCCCTGATCGCGCACCACCACGACTGGTGGTTCGACAACCGCTGGCATCACTTCACGACCAAACCCGAGGGCGGTTTGAGCCCGCTCGATCTGCTGGCCAACACGGTTCTGGCCGCGTCGCCCTGCGTCTGCCACGCCGCCATCAACAAGGCCGACGCCGCTGTCCTGGGCATGCACTTCCCCGGCCTGAGCGGCTGGATGCCCAATCCAGTCGAGCGCGAAGCGCCGCCCACCGCGGCCCGCGTGCGGGCGGCCGGGGCCTGGCTGATCGACCGGATCGGCGGGAAGGCGCCCGTCTGGCTGCTTCCGTGCCGGCTGCTCCGACGCAAGAACATCGCCGAAGCCCTGTTGCTCACGCGCTGGCTGCGGCCCGAAGCGTGGCTGGCGACAACCGGAGGGGCGAGTTCGGCCGAAGAGGAGTCCTATGCCTCGGCCCTGAGTGCAGCCGCGCGCCAGCATGGCTGGCGCTTGCGCCTGGGCCTGCTCCAGGGTGACGAAACCCTGAAACCATCCGTGCCGGAACTGCTCGCCGCCAGCGAAGCCGTCCTGCTCACATCGCTCCAGGAAGGCTTCGGCCTGCCCTATCTCGAAGCGGCGGCGGCCGGGCGCCCGCTCATCGCCCGCCAGTTGCCGAACATCGCCCCCGACCTCGAGACCTTCGGATTCACATTTCCCCAGAGCTACCGCGAGATCCATGTGGATCCGGATCTGTTCGATTGGCGCGGTGAGCGGCAACGCCAGGCCCGGCTCTTCGCCGCGTGGAGGCACCTCATGCCCCGCGCGGCCAGCCGGCTTGCTGGCAAGCCGCCGCTCCTGGCCGCCGGCACCCGCTGCTGCCCCGTGCCGTTCAGCCGGCTGACCTTGACCGCTCAGATCGAGGTCCTGGCCCGCCCGATCGAGGAATCGTGGACGCGCTGCGCCCCGCTCAATCCGTTCCTCGAGACATGGCGGACACGCGCCGCCGCCGCGCAATTGCAGATCAGCCCGTGGCCGCGATCCGCGGCGCGCTGGCTGGGAGGCGACGTCTACGCTGAGCGGTTCTGGAATCTTGTGCCGGCGGGCTTGGCCGACCTCCCCGCCCCCGGCGCCAGCGCCGCGGCGCAGTGGCAATTCCTGCGCCAGAAACTGATGCCTGAAAACCTCTATCCCCTCCTGTGGAACCTGCGTACCTGAACATCCGCGCTGTCATCTTCGACGTCTACAACACGCTCCTGGATGTCGGCCCCGCCCCGGCGGACGCCGACGATCAATGGCGCCGTCTCTGGCGCGACCTCCTGCGCGCGCAAGCGCGCCTGACCCGTGTCGAGTTCTCGATTGCGTGCAACCGGGCGATCGCCCGCTGCCACGAGGCGGCGCGTGCGCGCGGGATTCAATGGCCCGAAATTCATTGGCCATCGATTGTGGCGGAAGTCACACCCGAGTTGGCACGGCTTCCCGACCACGCGCGCGCGGAGTTTCTTCTTCGCCAGATTCAGACCGGCCGCACGATCCGGATGACCGCAGGAACGGCCCGCGCCCTCGAACAGCTCAAGGCACGCCCGACCCTGCTCGGCATCGCCTCCAATGCCCAGGCCTACACGCTGCGCGAGCTCGAGGAGGCGCTGGCCGGGCACAGCCTGGGGCTGGACCTGTTCGAGCGTGACCTGAGTTTCTGGTCATTCGAGCATGGCTTCAGCAAACCCGATCCCCATGTCTTCCAGATCCTCACCGCCCGCCTCGCCGCGCGCGGCATCGGGCCCCAGCAGACCCTCATGGTGGGCGACCGCATTGACAACGACATCGCCCCCGCCAGGGCCCACGACTGGAAGACCTGGCGCCTGACGTCCGAAACACGACTGGACGGCGACGGCGATTGGAAGGCCCTGACCCAGCGCCTGGCCCCGGCGTGAACCAGCCGCGCCACTCGTCTAACTGTAGGCCGCATGCCCCCACGCGGCGGCAAGACCACGCACCCAGAATGACAACCGCTGGGCGGCGCGAGGAGTCTGGACGCCGCGGCGCCGCCTGCGCTACAAACACCGGATGAATCGACGCTGTTTCCTGATCGGCCTGGCCGGCGCAGGCGCCGTTGGCTGTCAAAACACCCGGGACGCCGCCGCGGACAAGGCGCCGGCCTTGCGCGTCCTGAGCTACAACGTCCATCACGGCGAGGGTGTGGACGGGCGCCTGGACCTGGAGCGGATCACCGCGGTGATTCGGGCGGCAAACCCGGATTTGGTGGCGTTGCAGGAGGTCGATCAGAAGGCCCAGCGCACGGGCGGAATCGATCAACCCGCCGAGTACATTCGGTCGACCGGCATGCACGGCTGGTTCGGAGCCGCCATGCCCTTTCAGGGAGGCGCCTACGGACAGGTGCTCCTGAGCCGCTGGCCGATGCGCACATGCCAGATCGTTCGCTTGCCGGGAAGCCCGGGAGTCGAGCCCCGCATCGCCGTCACCGCGCTTGTGAACGCGCCTCGGGTTGGACGCATCCGGTGGGTCGGGCTCCATCTCGATGCCGGGCGCGAAGATGGCGACCGCTGGGAGCAGGCTGGAGCCCTGATCCGCGAGTTCGGACGCGATGGCATTCCGACACTGATGGCGGGTGACTTCAACGCGCGCCCCGACAGCCGCGTTATGCAGCGCCTGCTCGATCCTTCGACAGGGTGGGTGGATACAGCCGGGACGTGGGCAGCCGCGACGAGTCCAGCCGAATCGCCACGGTCGCGGATCGATTACGTGTTGGCTTCACCCCCCGCGGCCTGGGAAACCGTCCGGTCCGAAGTGATTGCCGAAGCGGTGGCCTCGGACCATCGTCCGCTGTCGGTGGTACTCCGTCTGCGCAAGTAACCTCGCTCGAGCACCTGGACTATGCGCGGCCCGGATCTCATCTCGAGTTGGCCCGGCGCGGCAGCGCTCCTCGGCGCGGCGCTCGGGGTGTGGATCTGTGCGACAAACGCCGCCTCAGCCGAGGTCTACATCGTTAGGAAGAACGATTCGCTCAGCCAGATCGCCCAGGCGCACGGGGTTCGCGTTCACGAACTCGCACGGGTCAACGGGCTCCCCCTCGAAAGCACGATCTACGCCGGCCAACGGCTCCAGATCCCGCTGCCGGGTCGAGACGAGGAACAGCGCAACGCCAGGACCGTGACCGTGCGAGAGAACGACTCGCTCACGCTCATCGCCCGACGGCATCGCGTCAGCGTAGCGGCGCTCGCCCGGGCCAACGGGCTCTCCCTCGACGATCTGATCCGTCCCGGGGACAAGCTCCGTCTGCCGACAGCCGGGCCGGCGCGGCCTGCGCTCGAGACGCGCGTCCAGAAGGCGATCGACACCGCCCCTGTGCGCCGCGGGACATGGAAGCAGATTGTCATTCACCATACGGCCACCTCGATGGCCACAATCCGCGGCATGGACGAATACCATCGCATGGAATGTAAGATGGAAAACGGCCTGGCGTATCACTTCGTCATTGGCAACGGCCAGGGCATCCCCGACGGACGAGTCGAGGTGGCCAACCGCTGGACCAAGCAGCTCGAAGGCGGGCATCTCTCGACCCGCCCCCAAAACCTCGTCAGCCTGGGCGTATGTGTCGTCGGGCACTTCGATCACCATCGCCCCACGCCAAAACAGTTGGAGAGCCTCCACGCCCTGCTGCGGGCCCTGATGAAACGCTGCGGGCTGGGCCCGTCCGCCATCACCACGCACCAGCTCGTCAGCAAACAACACACGCGCTGCCCGGGCAGACTCTTCGATCTCAAGGCGGTGCTCGCCGAACTGCGAAGGGATTGAGATCCGGCCCCCGCAACACCCTCAGCGTGATCTAGCCCGCAGCGGTCTCCACATTGGGGAGTCTCCGGCTTCGCCGTGATCACCCCATGAACCGTCGTACCGTAGCCGCCCCGCATCGCGGGATGAGTCCGCGCCATCTCGCTCCGCAAAGGCGGAAATCAGCGCCGACTCACGTCGGCGGCGACAGGCCGGTTGCTAGTCCCCACCCGCCCCTCCCGACACCCCGTGAATTTCCTGCACCTGGTCCGACGCCGTCGGGCCGGCTTGATCCCCGGACCGGACGGGCGTAGACTGGCCCGCGTTCAAAACGATGCCGCTCTACGAGTACGAACTTTGCGAAGGGGATTGCGCGGTGTGCGGCGGGCGGTTCACACTGCGACGCCCGGTCACCGCCAAGCCGCTCACTCACTGTCCCGCCTGCAAGAAGCCGGTGCGCCGGGTGATTTCGAGTTTCAACACACCCAAGCTGCTCAAGCCGCTCTCCGTCACCGACGCCAAGAAGGCCGGGTTCACGGTTCTGAAGCGAACGGGCAAAGGCGAGTACGAACGCCAATGAGGGCCATGCCGAAAGCAATACCAAAAGGGCTCGCCAAAGGGCGAGTGAACCTGCACGTTGAGCCGTTCTCATGAGCGCACTGCAATTGATCGAGACGACGGTGATCCGCACGGGGCGTCGGCGCCGGTGGCACCGGGCCTGGAGAGGTGCGTGGCAAGGCTTTCTGATCGCGGCCGTCCTTTGGCTTGTGGCGCTCGGGCTCTACAAGCTGCTGCCCATCCCATGGCAGACGCTCCCTCTGGCGGGCGTCACGGGGCTTCTGATCGTGCTGGCCGGATTCTTCGCCGGCTGGTGGCGCCGGGAACGCACCATCGAGACGGCCCGGTGGCTCGACCATCGCCAGCACCTCCAGGAGCGGCTCAGCACCGCGCTCGAGATCGGACGCGAGCCCGGGTCGGGCGAGTGGGGCGCGCTCGTGTTGGGCGACGCTGCCCGCAAGGTGGGCGAGGTCGATGTGCGCAGGCTGCTGCCGCTCACCCTGCCCCGGGCCAGCCGGTGGTCTCTGCCCATCCTCGCCCTGGTGGCGGGACTGGGCTTCGTTCCGGAATACCGCAGCCAGGAGTTTCTCCAGCGACAGCGCGAGAAGGAGAGCATCCGCGAGGCCGGGCGCAACCTGTCCGAACTGACCAAGCGCAGTCTCGAGCGCCGGCAGCCGGCACTCGAAGCGACGCGCCAGGCCGTCAAGTCGGTCGGAGAATTGGGCGACCAACTGGCCCGCAACCCGGTAAGCCGCACAGAAGCCCTGCGCGATTTGGCGAAGATGACCGATCGCGTCGAGCAGGAGAATCGGGAGCTGGGGAAGAACCCGGCCCTGCGCGCGATCGAGCGCGCGGCGCGCAGTGCGGACAAGAACAGCCCGGCATCTTCGGACGCGTTGCAGAAGCAGATCGAGTCGATGCAGAAGGCGCTGGGGAGCAAGGAAGCCGCCGCCGAGGCGCTCGACAAGCTTCGGCGCGAGCTCGACAAGGCCCGGCAGGCCGCCGCGAACATGCTCGGCAAAGACTCACAGGAGAGCGCCGCCGCCCAGGAAAGCCTGGCGAACGCATTGTCGAGCCTGGCGCGCCAATCCGCGGATCTGGGAAGTGCGCTGCCCAGTCTCGAGGAAGCGCTGGCCGCGTTGCAGGCGGGCGAGATCGACCAGGTGTTGAAGAACCTCGAAGTCGCCGAGAAGGATCTCGAGAGGCTGCTCGAAATGGCCCAGGCGCTCGACAAGCTCCAACAACAGGCCGGGAAACTCGGCAAGGACCTCGCCGAGCAGCTCGAGAAGGGCCAGGCCGAGGCCGCCATCGCGTCTCTCCAGAAGATGGTCAACCAATTGAAGGCGGGCGATCTCTCGTCCGAGCGCATGAAGGCCCTCATGGACGAAGTCGCAAAGGCCGTCGACCCGGCGGGTCCGTACGGGAAGGTGCCAGACCATTTGAAAGAGGCGTTGCGCCAGATGCAGGGGGGGCAGAACCAGCCCGCGGCCCAAGCCCTGGCGGACGCAGCCAAGGAACTCGAAAGCCTGCTCGAAGAACTGGCGGACGCGCAGGATCTCAAGGCCACTCTCGACGCCCTCAAGCGCGCCCAGATCTGCGTCGGCACCTGCCAGAGCTGGGGAGCCTGTCAAGGCCTGGGCAAGCCCGGCTTCATGCCCGGCGGCAAACCCGGACGGGGCGTCGGCACCTGGGCCGACGAAGACGGTTGGATCGACACGCCGCCCAACACGGGTTTGTGGGACAATTCCGGAATCGAGCGGCCCGACCTCGCATCGCGCGGGATCGCCGACCGCGGCGAGGGCGAGGTTCCCGAGGGGATGTTGCCGACCAAGGTCCAAGGCCAGTTCCAGCCGGGGAGCCAGATGCCGAGCATCACGCTCAAAGGGGTCAGCATCAAGGGACAGAGCCGTGTGGCGATCCAGGAGGCGATGCAGGCGGCGCAGAGCGAGGCTGAGAGCGCCCTGAGTCATGACCAGGTCCCGCGCGCCTATGCCGGGAGTGTGAAGGACTATTTCGACGATCTCAAATGAGCACCCAAGAACAGATCACGCATTTCCGCGAGACCTTCAGCGCCCTCCGAGACGAGGTGGGCAAGGTCATCGTCGGCCACGAGTCGGTCGTCGACAACACCCTCGTCGCAATCCTGGCCGGCGGGCACGTCCTTCTCGAAGGCGTGCCGGGTTTGGGCAAGACGCTCCTGGTGCGCACCCTCGGCGACGTGTTGGACCTCTCGTTCAGCCGCATCCAGTTCACGCCCGATCTGATGCCCGCCGACATCCTCGGGACCAACCTGGTCATGGAAACGCCCGACGGCCGCCGGGTATTCGAGTTCCAGAAGGGGCCGATCTTCGCCCATCTGATCCTGGCCGATGAAGTCAACCGGGCGACGCCCAAGACCCAGTCGGCCATGCTCGAAGCGATGCAGGAGCACGGCGTGACAGCAGGCGGGGCCTTGCGCCGGCTCACCGAACCGTTCTTCGTGCTCGCGACGCAGAACCCGATTGATCAGGAGGGGACCTACCCGCTGCCCGAAGCCCAGCTCGACCGGTTCTTCTTCAAACTCCTGGTCGGGTACCCGACCGCGGCGGAACTGACGGAGGTGATCAACCGGACCACCGAGACCGCCAAGGCCGAGCTGCGCCGCGTTGTGTCGCGTGAACAACTGCTCGCAATGCAGCAACTGGTCCGCGAGGTCCCGGTGGCCTCACACGTGAAAGACTACGCCGTCCGCCTCGTCCAGGCCACGCATCCGAAAACCGAGACGGGCACGTCCATGGCCACCCAGTTCCTGCGGTTCGGCAGCAGCCCGCGGGGCGCCCAGGCCCTGATCCTGGCCGGCAAAGTGCGGGCGCTGGCCCAGGGACGATTCAACGTCAGCTTCGATGATCTCGAAGCGATCGCCTTGCCGGCACTCCGCCATCGCCTCATTCTGAATTTCGAAGCCGAGGCCGAAGGTGTCACCACCGATCATATCATCGCCCAGGTCCTCAAGGACGTGGCGCGGGATGCGGTGGCGGTCGGGGCATGAGTTGCCCGTCGAGGCCCGTGTGACACAGAGTCTTCTCAGTCCTGAACTGCTCCGGCGGCTCGAACAGGTCCAGTTGCTCGCGGCGCGGCGGGCGAAGAGCTCCGCGCGCGGCGAACGCCGCAGCCGCTCGCGCGGCCAATCGGTCGAGTTCGCCGACTACCGGAACTACTCCGTCGGCGACGACCTCCGCTACCTGGACTGGAACCTCTACGGCCGGCTCGATCGCCTCTTCCTCAAACTTTACGAGGAGGAACGCGAACTGCCCGTCCGCCTCTTCCTCGACGCCAGCGAATCGATGACCTTCGGCGACCCGGTGAAATTCGACTTCGCCCGGCAGGTGGCGGCGGCGATCGGTTATGTGGCGTTGTGCGGCTTCGACCGCGTCTCGGTGCTTGTCTTTCCCGACAATCCCGAGGACGGGGCCGCCCGCGGCGCGCTGCGGTCGGTGCGCGGACGCCGCTCTGCGTTTGCGCTGTTCAACCATCTCGGGGCGCTCAAGGCGGGCGGATCGGCCCAGCTCAACACCGCGCTGCACCGCGGGGCTGTCGAAGCCCGCCAACCCGGCCTGGCTGTTGTGCTGAGCGATTTCCTGGATCCGGACGGTTACGAGGCGGGCATCGGGGCCCTCTTGGGACGCGGCTTCCAGGTCGATTGCGTGCACATCCTCGCGCCCGACGAGCTGAGCCCGACCACGTTCGGCGATCTTCGATTGATTGATGCCGAGACCGGCGGACACCAGGAGGTCACGTTCGGACGCTACCGGCTGGCGGCCTACCGGGAAACGGTGGCCAAGTTTTGCCAGCGCCTGCGCGAGTTCTGCGCCGCGCGGGGCGTGAACTACTTCCTTGCGAGCAGCGCCACGCCGCTCGAAGACCTCTTGTTGAGGCAACTGCGCAAGGCCGAGGTGCTCGGATAGCCACAGTCCCATGAGCTTCCTCACCCCCGCCGCCTTCGCATTCGCCGCCGCCATCCCGGTGCTGGTTCTTTTCTATCTCCTCAAACGCAAGCGGGTGGTCAAACTCGTCTCGAGCACGCTGCTGTGGCGGAAGTACCTCGCCGAGACCCAGGCCAGCGCCCCCTTCCAAAAGCTGCGTCATAACTGGCTCCTCGTCCTGCAGATCCTCCTGCTCCTGGCCCTGATCTTCGCCCTGGCGCGTCCGTATCGCGCCGGACAGATCTCGGGCGGACGCCTCCTGGTGGCGATTGTCGACGCCTCCGCCTCGATGCAAAGCACCGACGAGACGCCGTCCCGATTCGAGCGCGCGCGGCGGGAGGCGCTCGATCTGGTCGACAGCCTCCACGACACCGACCAGATGGTCGTGCTGCTGGCCGCCGGCCACACCGAGGTGAAACAGTCGCCCACGGGCAACAAGAGCGCCCTGCGCCGGGCCCTGCAAGGCTGCGCCGTCACCGACGCCCCCACACGGCTGGCCGAGGCCCTCAAGCTGGCCCAACCGCTGGTCAAAGACCGGATCGACGCCGACATCCACCTGTTCAGCGACGGTGCGGCGCCGGATCTGACCGATTTCGAGCACGAGGGACTCAATGTCGTCTACCATCGCCTCGGCGCGCGGGCCCAAAACGCCGGCATCGTGGGGCTGGACGTGCGCGCGCACCCGGAAGAACCCACCCGCCGCGCCCTCTTTGCCAGCGTCGCCAACGCCTCGACCAACCCCATTCAAACCGAACTGCAGGTCCTGTTCGATGACCAATTGATCGAGACCCGCTTGCTCGAACTCCGCCCGCGGGAAACCGTGCCCCAGGTCTTCGCAGCGACACAGACCAAGGACGGCATCTTCACCGCCCGCCTCGCGGCCCCGGACGACCTCCTGGCCGACAACCAGGCCTCCCTGGTCAGCCTTCTGCCCGCCCCCGTGCGCGTGCTGCTGGTCACCCGGGGCAATCGCTTCCTCGAACGCGCCCTGGCAGCCGCGCCCGGCGTCCAACTCAGCGTGGCGGACGACCTGGTCGAGGGTTCGGACGACTTCGACGTGACGGTGCTTGACGATGTGCTGCCGGCGGTCTGGCCTGCCGGCAACACCCTGGCCATTCGCTCGGCCAACACCAACTGGGTCGAAGTGATCGGGCGCGCCGAGACCCCGGCCATTGTCGACTGGCGCACGACGCATCCCCTGCTCCGCTTTGTAAACTTCGACAACGTGCAACTGGCCGAAGCCCTCACCGTCAAGCCGCCAACCTGGGCCGTGTCGCTCGTCGATTCGTCGGCCTCGCCCCTTATCCTGGCCGGGGAGGCCGGACGCCAACGGCTCATCTGGATCGGGTTCGACACCCTCCAAAGCACCTGGCCCCTGCGCATCTCGTTTCCCATCTTCATCGCCAACGCCGTGGCCTGGCTCGACCCGGCCGCCACCAAGGCCGGCCAATTCCAGGTGCGGGCCGGCGATCCCATCCGCCTCGCCCTCGCCGAATCGTTGACCAACGCGACCGTGCGGTTGCCCGACGGTTCCCAACGCGCCCTCGCCATCGACCCCGGAGCGCGCGAACTGGTGTTCGGCCAGACGGCGCTCCAGGGAATCTATCGCCTCGACGCGGGGACAAATCGTTTTGTGGTTTCCGCGAACCTGCTCGACGCCGCCGAGACGGATACGACGCCCAAGCCCGAGTTGAAGTTCGGCAAGTACGCGCGGATTGAAGCAACTTCGACCAAACGGGCCAGTCTCGAGTGGTGGCGCTGGCTGGCTGCGTCCGCCTTGGCCGTGCTCGGCTTCGAATGGTGGTTCTATCACCGGAGGACTGCGTGACCCACACCCCGCGCGTCGCTTCACTCCACGTCATCTCCCCGCTAAAGGAGCGAGGCGCGGACATCCCGTGCACTCGGACATCCTTCTCCAACCCCATGCCTGCGGGATGAACTGGTCATTATTCCAGAATAGCCTGCTCGTGAGCACGGGGGCGGCCCTCGCGGCTCTGCTCTGGGGAGTGACTGTGGCCATGTTCGTCTCAGGCCTGAGTGCGCGGTGGCGCACACTCGTGCTGGCCCTCGCCGTCGTGGCCATCGCCCTGCCGCCGTTTCTTGTCACCAACACCTGGATCCGCCTGCTCGGCCAGACAGGCGCCTGGCGCCCATGGCTCCCGCTCAACATCTACTCGCCGGGCGGTGCCGTCTGGGTCCTTTCTCTCCTCCTTTGGCCCGTTCCCCTGTTCTTCACCCTCGCCGCCTGGGCGCAAATCCCCCCCAGCCAGGTCGAATCCGACGGCGCATTGACCGGCGTCGCGCTTCTTCGCTGGATCTTGGTTCCGTCCGCCAGGATACCACTGTTCGAGGCGCTCATGATCACGTGGGTGCTGGCTCTGGGCAACTTCTCGGTGCCGGCCATCCTCCAGATCAATGTGTTTCCCGCCGAACTCTGGATCCGGTTCAGCACCGATCTCGATTTCGCTGGAGCCGCCCTCCTGAGTCTCCCCCTCATCCTGCCCCCCGCGGCCCTCGCACTCTGGCTGCGACGCCGCCCCTTGCGCTGGCCCCGGCTCGAGCCTGCGTTGGCAGCCGCTCTTCTGCGCCGGCGCCTGGGCCGCTGCTGGTGGGGCAGCGCCGGCGTCGCCGCCATTCTCTTGATTCTCGGCGTCTGCCTGCCGTTGATCGAACTCGCCAATTCGACCCGCACCTGGACCGAATTGCCCGGCGCCTGGGCCGCCGGCGGCGGGGCGCTCTGGGCTTCTTTCCACGTCGCCGCTTCGACCGCCACCTTGGCCGCCGGCCTCGGTTTGGCGGCGTGGCGATGGTCCGCGGGACAATGCCTTTGGATCCTGTGGCTGACGCCCGGGGTGTTCCTCGGCATCGTCTGCATCTTCCTCTTCAATCGCTGGCCCCTCACGCCCTTCTACCAAAGCAGCGGCGTGGTCATCCTCGCTCTCACTCTCCGGTACGCCGCCATCGGCTGGCAGGGAGCGCGCTGGACCCGCCAAACCCTGGATCCCGACCTCGACGACGCGGCGCGGTTGGATGGCGCGACCCGCTGGCAACTGGTCCGCTGGGTGCGCTGGCCCCAGATCGCCGTCCCGCTCGCGGCGCTCTGGTACGTGATCTATCTGCTCACGCTCTGGGATGTCGAAACCGTGCTCCTGATCGTGCCGCCCGGCGGGGAGACGCTGGCATTGAGGATCTTTAACCTGCTGCACTACGGCCACAACGCGCAAGTCGATGCGCTCTGCCTGATCCTGCTTGCCCTGGCCCTGGCACCGCTGGCGGCCTGGCAGGTGGCTCGAACATGCCGCCTCGGCAGGGCATCGCGGATTCTGATTGGGGCAGTCCTGGCCGGCCTGCTGGCCGGCTGCTCGCCGTCGACGCCGGGCCAGATCCCGCTCAAGAGCGAGATCTTCGCCCGAGTCGAAGTCTGGGGCACGCGCGGGGTGGGGCCCGGTCAGTTCAGCAAACCGCGATCCGTGACAGTCGATCGGGCGGACAACGTCTATGTGGTCGACATGACCGGGCGGGTGCAGAAGTTCTCGCCTCTGGGCGAATGGCTGCTCGCCTGGCAGATGCCCGAAACGGATCTGGGCAAGGCGAAGGGAATGGGTCTGGACCGCGACGGACGGGTGATCGTCGTCGAGCCGCATTATTCGCGCGTGAACCATTTCTCGACCGAAGGAAAAGTCGAGCGGCAGTGGGGCACGCACGGCACCAACGCAGGCCAGCTCGCCTTCCCTCGAGCCGTGGCGATGAACAGTCGCGGTGAGCTCTGGGTGAGCGAGTACGGCGTCGTCGAGCGGGTGCAACGCTTTACCTCCGATGGCGCGTCGCGCCTGGCCGGATTCGGACGCTACGGCCCCGCCCCGGGCGAGTTCAATCGCCCCGAAGGGTTGTGCGTCGACGGGCAGGACAGGCTGTTCGTGGCCGATTCGTGCAATCACCGGGTCCAGGTGTTCGCGGACGACGGTCGATGGCTGGCCGGGCTCGGACAGGCCGGATCCGGTCCGGGAGGACTGAGCTACCCCTACGACGTCGCCGTCGACCGCGCCGGCAACCTCTTCGTCTGCGAGTTCGGCAACAGCCGCATTCAGGTCTTTGACGCCCATCATCGCACGCGCGAGATCATCGGACGCGCCGGCGCCGCCCCGGGCGAGTTCAACAACCCGTGGGGGATCGCCCTGGACTCGAAAGGGAATCTGTACGTGGCCGATGCCGGCAATCACCGCATCCAGAAACTCATCCGCCGCCCCGGGAACGTCTGATGCCCTTTCAATTCACCCATCCTTGGTGGTTGCTGTTGCTCCCCGCCGTCTCGGGATGGGTGCTCTGGCTCGCCTCGCGCAGCTACGTCCAGACCGGTCCCTGGCGGCGGCGCGTCGCCCTCGCGCTGCGGCTGATCGTCGCCTGGGCCCTTGTGCTCGGCCTGGCAGGCATGCAGTGGAAACGTCCGCTCGAAGGACTTAACCTCTACTTCCTCATCGATCGCTCCGACAGCATCCCGTCAGCCCAGCAGGAAGCCGCGCGGGAATACGTGAACCGGGCGGGCGCGGCCAAGAAGACGATCGACAAGGGAGGCGTCGTCGTGTTCGGAACCGCCGCCAGCATCGAGACGGCTCCCAACCCCAAGGTCGATGTCCCAAAAATCCACGCCGTGGTCGGAACCGAACGGACCGACATCGCCGGCGCCATCCGGCTCGGCACGGCCGCTTTTCCCGAGACCGGCCAGAAACGGCTCGTGCTGCTCTCGGACGGCAACGAAAACCTCGGCGAAGCGGTCGGAGCGGCCCTCGCCGCCCGCGCGCTGGGGGTGAGCATCGATGTCGTCCCGATGGGCATTGCCCGGGGCGGCGACGTGAGCGTGCAGAAGGTCACGGTGCCGCCGCTTCTCAAGAAGGGGCAGACGTTCGAAGTGAAGATCTTCGCGCGGACGGACACCAACCGCGAGGCGACGCTGCGCCTGTTCCGCAACGATCAGTTCCTGGGCGAGCAGAAGATCGAACTCACGGCGGGCAAGAACCTGTTCGCCTTTCCCCAGACGCTGTCCGAACCCGGCTTCTACAACTACGACATCCAGCTCGAAGCCGCCGGCGACCGGGTGCCGCAGAACAACCGGGCCGGCACCTTCACCAGCGTCCGGGGCGACCCGCGGCTCCTGGTGGTGTCGGCCGACCCCGCCCAGGACGCCCCGTTGGCCAACGCCCTGCGCGCCTCGCGGCTCGAAGTTAAACTGACCGACCTCGGCGGTTTCCCGGGCACTCTCGCCGAGTTGCAGGGATTCGACGCCATCTTCATCAGCAACCTCGCCGCCGGCGATCTGGGAACAACCACCATGAGGCTGATCGAGAGCGCGGTCCGCGATTTCGGCGTGGGCCTGGTGTGCGTGGGCGGCGACCAGACATACGCCGCGGGCGGCTATCGCGACACGCCTCTCGAGGCCACCTTGCCGGTCGAGATGGAGCTGAGCAGCAAGAAGGTCCTGCCCAGCGGCGCCGTGATTCTCATCATGCACGGCATGGAGTTTAACAACGGCAACCAGATCGCCCGCGAATGCGCCCAGGGCGTTCTCGATGCCCTGGGCCCGCAGGACGAATTGGGAGTCGTCCTGTGGGACGGCACCGACCGTTTCCTCTTCCCGCTCTCGAAGGTCGGGGACAAGCGGGAGAAAGGGCGCATGATCGCCGGCATGAACCAGGGCGATCTGCCCAGCTTCCAGCACGTCATGGAGATGGGTTACAAGGGCGACGCCAACAGCCCGGGCCTCAAACAGTCCACCGCCAACCTCAAGCATATGATCGTGTTCAGCGACGGCGACCCCGGCCCGCCCTCGGACGACTTGATGCAGGCGATGGTCAACGACCGCATCACCGTGAGCACGGTGCTCATCGCCGGCCATGCCGGCCCTGAAACCATGATCCGCATCGCCGACCTGGGACGGGGCCGGTTCTACGACGTCCAGGATCCGAACCAACTGCCCCAGATCTTTCTCAAGGAAGCCATGGTCATTCTTAAGTCGGCCATCTTCGAGGAACCGTTTCAGCCCCAGGTGGTCGCCAGTAGCGAATTGCTCCGGGGTATCGGCGCCAATGAACTGCCCACACTGCGCGGCTACGTCTGCACCACGCCCAAAGGCCGGGCCGAGGTGCCCGTCGTCTCCGACAAAGGCGATCCCGTCCTGGCCCACTGGCAGTACGGCCTGGGCCGTGCCGTGGCGTTCACCTCCGATGCCAAGGCGAAATGGGCGGTGGACTGGATGGGATGGCCCAAGTACCGGCAGTTCTGGTCCCAGGTCGCCCAATGGGCCCTGCGGCGGCTCGACCTGGCCGATTTCAATGCCGAGATCTCGGTCGACCAGGGCGAAGGCGTCCTGAGTGTCGAGGCGCTCGACGCCGAGGGCAACTACCGCAACTTCCTCGACCTCCAGGCGGTCGTCGTCACCCCCAAAGGCGAGGCGCGGACCATCCGGCTCGAACAGGCCGGCCCGGGCCGATACGAGACGCGATTCCCAACCCGCGAGGTGGGCACCTACCTGCTCAACCTCATGGAAATGGAGAACGGTCAGGTGCGCGCCTCCCAGGCCCTCGGCGCCAACGTCAGCTACTCGCCCGAATTCAATACCACCGAGCCGAACCTCAACCTCCTCCGCCGCATCGCCGAGGCGGGCAACGGGCGGCTGCTCCCGCCATTGATCGAGATCGACGCGAACGCCGTGAACCCGTTCCAGCACGACCGGATCCGGACCTACCAGCCCCGCGACCTCTGGGAATGGCTCCTCAAGCTGGGCCTGCTCCTGTTCATCGCCGACGTCGGCGTCCGACGCATCTACCTGGATCGCGCCGAGTGGCTCAAGGCCACCGAAAACCTCCGACGCATCCTCTTCTTCTGGCGCCGCCCAGCCCGGCCCGCCGAGGCGGATGAATCCCTCGCCGCTTTGCTCGCCCGACGCGGCGAAGTCCGCGCCCGGCACACCGCCCCAGGCGCCGAAAGCCGCCCGGACCTCTTTGCCCCATCACAGCCCGCCTCCGCTGTGACGCTTCCAACATCCGGTCCGGAGAAAGCCCGCCCGGCCGCGCCGCCGCCGGCGCCTGGACCCTCCGAGCCCGCGCCGCCCGCCGACCGCGCCGCCACCACGAGCCGCCTGCTCGAAGCCAAACGCCGCGCCGCCAAACGCCTCGATCGCTAGCCCGCATGTCTCATGGAGTTGTGACCACGGCAAGGCCGAAAACTCCAACACGTTGACCAATGCGGGCTAGGCAACATCGGGGCTAAGTGGCGCCGCTGCGCGTCGCAAATACTTACCCTCACCCCTCAACTCGATCCAAGGGACTCCGCACCCCCAACCCCGGCTTGCGCATCACGTGCGTGTAGATCTGCGTCGTTTCTACACTCTGATGTCCAAGTAGTTCCTGGACGGTGCGGATGTCGTATCCCGCTTCCAACAGGGCGGTGGCAAAGCTGTGACGAAGCGAGTGACAGGACGCCGGTTTCGCGATCCCTGCCGCCCGCACTGCCTGCTTCACCGCCCGTTGCAGATTGTCTTCCAGCACATGGTGCCGCCCAAGCGCCCCGGACCGCGGGTCTCGCGACAGTCCTCCCGCGGGGAACACCCACTGCCATCCCCATTCCCTGGACGCTTGGGAGTATTTCCGCGCCAAAGCCTCTGGCAACCATACCTGTCCACGCCCGGATTCCAGGTCCGACTCGTGCAGGCGCTTCACCAGTACCAGATGCGCCTGCAACGATTCCCGGAGACTCTCCGGCAATACCGTCACCCGATCCTTGTCGCCCTTGCCTGCCCGAATCACTATCTGCCCCTGGTCGAAATCCACGTCCTTCACCCGCAGCCGAACACACTCCATCAGCCGCATCCCGGTGCCATAGAGCAGGCGAACGGGGAGTTGATAATCGGCCGGCACGGCCGCCAGCAATTGCGCGACCTCCTCCCGTGTCAGCACCACCGGCAGCCGCCGCACTTGCCGCGCCCGATCCACCTCCCCCAAGTTGCCGACCGGCGTATGCAGCACCTCCCGATACAGGAACACGAGGGCATTGAGGGCCTGGTTCTGGGTCGCGGCCGCCACACCGCCCGCGGTCGCCAGGTGGGACAAGAAAACCCGCACCTCCTCTGCCCCCATCTCCCGCGGATGCCGCTTGCCGTGGAACAGGATGCAACGCCGAATCCAATGCCAATACGTCTCCTCCGTCCGCAACGCGTAGTGCTTGTACCTCATCACTTCCCGAACCTGATCTCGCAGCCGGGCCTTCGGGTTCGGGATGACCGCGTCGCGCGGTGTCTGTTCGGCAATTGTCGGTTCAATATTCAAGCTCTCCTCCTCACGTAAGACCCTCCTTGACCCATCTTCGACAGTTTGAAAACCTGGCTTGTTGATGCTCAACGGCTTGCAA
>CAYPUR010000017.1:32631-34041 GCA_964413865.1 uncultured Verrucomicrobiota bacterium | reverse complement strand
GGGATCTGCGGGTCAATGTCGTGGGGTGAGAGAGCGTCGGTGAGGCCGGTTTAGAGAGCGACAGGGCTGCAATGGGTATCAAGGCCCAAGCGGGTGCGCCAATCAGCGCGGGGTAGAAGGCGGCGATGCGGAACTGTTTTGTTGGTCGCGTTGCGGTTGGATTTCGAGTCGGTCGGTGTGACGGTGACGGAGTGGATTGAGGGGCAGCACGGCGAGGGGTGAGTTACCCGGATGCAGGCGCACCTCCAGTTGGCGACGAATACCGATGAGACTGCGAGTCAAGAGCGGGTTATTTACAGCTCATATTAAGCACCTGTCGCTCTATACAGGCTCGTTCGAGAGATCTTTTGGGCGGAGTGCTAGAATGGCTTTGCAGTGCGGTTGTCGGCGCGGCATTGTCTGACCTGATGCACATGCGACGCAGTCTTCTGACACTTCTGTCGGCAGCGCTCTGTTGCGGAGCGGCCTCACCCTGGATCGCCCAGGGTTCCGATCCCGTGCCGTTCCGCATCGAGACCGTCCGCCGTGATCCCTCCGGCGCCAGCCTGACATGGTCCAACGCGGGATCTGGCGTGGATTACAGCGTTCAGGTGCGACAGACGATTTCGGACGGGATCTGGATCGCGCCGCGAGCTCAGATGCCGTGGCCCATCAGCAGTCGTGAGTGGCTCGATGTGTATAGCCCGGGTGCACCGGCGTTTTTCTATCGGGTTGTTGCTGTCGCGCGCGCTGAGCGCGGCAAACTGCTTGCCCACTCCGAGATTCGATCCCTTGCCGCCTGGTCCATCAACGTGCTTCTTGCCGCCTTGGATGTGCCGCTCACGGTTCAGTACGACGTGCGAGTCTACAAGCTGCTGTACGAGACGGTGGATCCCTTGGGTGGGCGCACGGTCGCCTCCGGCGCGCTGGCCCTGCCGCTAAGCGCCGGCCATGCGCTGCCGCTTTGCAGCTATCAGCACGGGACCATCGCCAAGCGCAGCGAAGCGCCGTCAGCGGCGAATTCCAACGAGCAGCTCCTGGGCGTGGTGATGGCTGCCAGTGGCTACGCCACGGCTCTCCCTGACTACCTCGGGCTCGGCGATTCGCTTCTGACGCATCCGTACCATCACGCGGCCTCGGAAGCGACGGTATCGGTCGATATGCTGCGGGCGGCCCGGGCCTTTTGTGCGAGCCGCAGCGTGGCGCTGAGCGGCCAACTTTTTCTCATCGGTTACTCGCACGGCGGTCATGCCACCATGGCCCTCCATCGGGAACTCGAAGAATATCACGCCGACGAGTTCAGCATCACGGCGTCTGCTCCCATGGCGGGGGCCTACGACCTCTCTGGAGTCACGACCGACGATGTGCTGGTCGGGCGTCCGATGCCCAACCCTTATTATTTTGCGATGCTGCTATCCTCCTACCAGGCGG
>CAYPUR010000017.1:11652-32621 GCA_964413865.1 uncultured Verrucomicrobiota bacterium | reverse complement strand
TTGCGGACTCGCTGGCGGATCTCCTTGCTCCGCCGTACAACGCGACCCTGCCGCCACTGCTTGATGGTGAGCACTCGGGCGGCGAGATCAACGCCGCGATGCCGGACGACGTGACGAAGGCTCTCAAGCCCGAATACGTCGCTGCGCTGCGTTCCGAGCCGGAGCATCCTCTTCGGCTCGCCTTGCGCGACAACGATCTGCATCGCTGGACGCCTCGGAGTCCGATGCGGATGTACCATTGCCGCGGTGACGGCGACGTTCTCTATGCGAACTCGCGGGTCGCCCTTGAGAGTTTCCTGGCGCGGGGGGCGACACAGGTGCAGTTGGTTGACCCGAATCCTTCGGCAGAGCACGGCGACTGTTCGATTCCAAGTCTGATCCTGGCCAAGGAGTGGTTTGACGCGCTTCGCCAGTAAACGTCCGTTCGGGAATTCCTGACCGGTTCAACTCGTAGTAGACGTGTCAAGTTTCCGGGTTGCGTTGAGGGTCAAGGATTCTCCGAAGCGAGGACTTCGGCGAACTCAGCCGAGCCGCGCGGGAGAGGAGGGCGGAAGAACGGCGGGGCTGGTCGTTGATTTTGAGGGCTGGAAATGGTCTGAGGCGCGCCTCACTGGAAAAGCCGCAGGATTGCAGGCCTGATCCGGCCGCCTGCTGGGAGACACCTGGCATGCTGCGGGGCATTCAACCGCGCAGTTCTTTGACGAATCGCGCCATCCTCTCCATGGCCACCTCGATGCGGTCCAGTGCCGTTGCGAAGCAGCATCGAAGATACCCCTCGCCGCTCGGACCGAAGGCGCTGCCCGGCACACATGCCACCTTCTCCTTATCGAGCAGGCGGACGGCGAACTCTTTCGAACTCAAGCCGGTCGACCGGATGCAGGGGAATGCGTAAAACGAACCTCGCGGCAGATGGCACGTCAGCCCCATCGTGTTCAAGGCGTTCACGATCAGATTACGCCGCACCCGGTATTCCTCCCGCATCTCGATGGTGTCCGCCTCGCCGCATCGGATCGCTTCGAGCGCCGCCTCCTGGCTGACGATGCTGGCGCACAACATCGAGTACTGGTGGATCTTCATCATGGCTTCGATTAACTCGACCGGCCCGCACGCATATCCAATCCGAAAACCGGTCATTGCGTACGCCTTGGAAAAGCCGTGCAGGAAGATGGTCCGCTCCGCCATCTCCGGCAGGGCGGCGATGCTGACGTGCTCTCCCTCGAACGTGATCACGAGCAGGTTGTGTTGGCGCGCCAGGTCAGCAATCCCCTCGAGTTCAGCCCGTGTCATGGTTCCGCCCGTCGGATTCGTCGGGAAATTGAGCACTAGGACCTTGCTCCGCGGGGTGAGCGCGCGCTGGATCGCCGCCGCTTTCACCGCAAAACCGTCCTCGGCGCGGCACGACACGGCGACCGGGATCCCGTGCGCCAAGGCGATACCTGGCGAGTAGCTGACGTAGCACGGCTCGTGGTAGACGATTTCGTCGCCTGGGTTGATAAGCGCTCGCAGGGCGATGTCGAGGGCTTCGCTCACTCCCACTGTGATCAGGATTTGTCGCCGCGGGTCGTACCGGACGCCGAATCGCGCATCGAGGCTGGTCGCGATGGCGTCGCGCAACCTTGGCAGGCCCAGATTCGAAGTGTAGGTGGTGCGGCCCCGTTCGAGGGCGTAAATGGCGGCCTCCCGGATGTGCCACGGCGTGACGAAATCCGGCTCTCCCACACCGAGGGAAATCACGTCTGGGAGCCCCTGGACGATGTCAAAGAACTCCCGGATGCCCGAGCGCGGGATTGCCCGGACATGGTCGGCCACAAACTCAGTCGAACAGAACGGCGCGCTCATGCAAAACGCACAAGCAACGGGAAAAGACGCCGGCAGGAAAGGAAAATCTTTCCAGCTTGGGACCTTGCGCAAGAGATCAGCGGCGCCGCGCGCCGCTCGGGGTGGCGCGCGCCGCTGCGTCGTCGCTTCGTGGGCCGCCGGGGGCAAGCCGGGAAACCTCATGCTGGGGCGCGGTTTTGGCTTCTAGCCCGCAGTGGTCCGCACTTTGGAGTTTTCGGTTTCGCCGTGGTCACAACTCGATGAAACATCCGGGCTAGCGACAGGCTGCCAGGAGCGCGGCCATCACACCGAGCGCGATCCCAAACCGCCCTGCGATGCGTCCAAACAAGCCGTGTCCGCCCAGCACTCCGACGACGCCCGCCTTGAACACCAGATTCGACATGGACGCGGCGAGGATGAGACGCCATGCGGTCTCCGGAGGAATCTCTCCGGCATTGACCATTCGGGCGGTCGAAAGCGTGATCGCGTCCATGTCCGTCAATCCCGACAGTGCGGCCACGACGTACAGCCCGCGGTCGCCGAACTGGTGCTTGCCGGCGGCGGTGGCCAGCAGGACCAGCGCGAAGAGGGCGCCGAACACCAGGGCGGATTTGAGTTGGGACGGATTGCTGTGGGCCGGCATCTCGAGGGTGTGCCTGGGTGTTCGGAGCCAGAGCAATGCCGAGAGGCCGGTGCCCAGCACGATCATGATTGCCAGCGGCACGACCGCCGCCGTGAAGAGGGCCTGACTCACCGCGGCGGCGACCGCCAGCACCCGTGCGAAAACAACGGTCGAGGCCAGCATGATCACCAAAGCCGCCGGCCCCGTGTTGCCCGGCGTTGTTCCGCTCCGCCGCGCGTAACTGACCGTGGTGGCTGTGCTCGAGATCAACCCGCCCAGCACCCCTGCGAGCACCAGGCCCACGCGACTGCCAAAGAGTTTGTAGAGCATGTAGCCGCCCAGGCTGATGGCCACGATCAAGACCACCAACCACCAGATGTGGCGCGGATTGAGCACCTCGAACGGCCCATAGGCCTGGTTCGGCAGCACCGGAAGAATCACCATTGAGATCAGGACGAATTGCATGATCGCCCGGAAATCGTCCTCCCCAATCCGCTGCGCGAGGGCGTGCAGTTCCGATTTGAGGTGGAGGAGAATTGCCACCAGGCCTCCGACGGCCACGGCGACCGACCGATGTCCGCCGACCAGGTAAGCGCCCACCCCGAACATCACCAGCAGGGCGGCCTCGGTCGTGAGCCCCGGATCCGCGTCGGGCGCGCTGAGTCGCACGTGGTTTGACGCGACGATGAGTCCGGCGAGAGCCAGCAGCCCGGCTGCGATCAGCCAGCCTCCGCGCTCCCGCCCCAACTCCGCGCAGAGCACGCCGAGAATCGTCACCAACGGGAAGGTCCGAAACCCAGCCAATCGCGAAGCCGCCCGTTCGCGCTGCATGCCGACCAACAGACCGAGACCCAGCGCAATGCCAAGCGATTCAAAGGTCGTCGTCAGATCCGCCATCATAACAATTCCTGTCCACCGGCGCGAGTCGACCCGACGATGGCATGTCGTGTCCGCCTTGGAAAGCGCAGGGTGGTGGCTTCAGATTCCTATCGCCTGCGCGTATCCAAGGAGGCATCTTCTCCCCTGCATCGGCACGGATGCCCGATTCCTGACATGAAACAGAAAGCTTATGCTGCCGCCGGCGTCGATATTGACCTCGGCAATCGAGTCAAATCCAATCTCCCGCAACTGCTTGCCGCCACGCGGCGTCCGGGCCAGCTCGGCAAAGTCGGCGGGTTCGGCGGCCTCTTCGCACTCGACACGCGTCGTTACCGGGCCCCGGTCCTGGTTGCGAGCGTCGACGGCGTCGGCACCAAACTCAAGATTGCCTTCGCCTTGAACCGTCACGACACCATTGGCCAGGACCTTGTCAACCATTGCGTCAACGACATCGCAGTGCTGGGGGCCGAGCCGCTTTTTTTTCTCGATTACATCGGGACCGGGAAACTCAAACCCGACGTTTTCACCGAGATCGTCAAGGGCTTCGCCTGCGCCTGCGCCGCGAACCGATGCGCGCTCATCGGCGGCGAGACGGCTCAGATGCCCGGTTTTTACCAGCCGGGTGAATACGATGTCAGCGGGACCATCGTCGGCGTGGTTGACCGGTCTGCGATGCTCGACGGCACGAAGACCGTTCGTGCGGGGGACGTGCTGATCGGCCTGGCATCGAGCGGGCTGCACACCAACGGGTATTCCCTCGCCCGCAAGATTTTCTTCGAGCAACTCAAGCTGAAGCCCACCAGCCGGATCGCGGATTTCGAGGGCACGGTCGGCGATGAATTGCTGAAGGTCCACGTGAGCTACGGCCCGCTTATCCGTGCACTGCTTGAGGAATTCAACCGCAGGCCGAGGACGCCCGCGACGGCTGGCGGCGCTCGGGGCTGCAGCCGGCGCACCGGCCGGTCCGGGGGGGCGATCAAGGCCTTCGCGCACATCACGGGCGGCGGATTTGTCGACAACATCCCGCGCATTCTGCCAAAGACGTGTGACGTCGTCATTCGCAAGGGGACATGGGATGTGCTGCCGGTCTTCCGGGTGCTGGCGGACAAGGGGAAGATACCCGAGGCTGAGCTTTACCAGGTTTTCAACATGGGGATCGGCATGGTGGCCGTGGTGGCCGTGGACCAGGCCGAAGCGGTCCTGCGCCGCTGCGGCCGGCACGGACACCGCGCGACAGTGATCGGCGAAGTCGTGCGGGGCCGCGGAGAAACGCGAATCGAGTGATCGTGCGCGGCGGCGTTAGCCCGGATCGGTCGCGGGCTCAGCGCTCAACCTGATCCGGGCTGGCCCGCGGCGGTCCGCATTTTGGAGTTTTCGGTTTCGCTGTGGTCACAAGGCCATGAAACACGCGGTTAGACCACACCGTGTCTCATCGGTTCAGACATCGCCGATCCACGTGCGATTTTCCCAGAGAGCCTTGAGAGAGGTGAGATTGCGGGGATCGCAGATCCGGCTGGCCGCGGTGAGGAAGCGTCCCCGCTTGAGACTCTGCCAGGTGTCGCATGCGTTGACGGCGATGAACTGGAGCACGCTGGGATCGCGGTAACAGTCAATCATGCAGCGGGTGCAACCATCGCGGATGAGCTTGGACTGGTTGAATTCGCGGATCGGGCACATGGGTGTTTCCCAGTAATGGCACCGGTACAGGTCCAGGTTCCAGTCCAGGTAGAAGTACTTGTGTCCGCCCAGGCAGCCGAATCGCTCCTTCTCGCCGCGCAAATGCCGCTGCATTTCGGTGAGCGACTCGGACGGATTGACGACGGCGAATCCGCTTTCGCGCTTCATCCGCTTGATCTGCTCGAAGACCTCGATGAGTTCGTTCTTGCGGTAGGCCACGAGCTGGGAGTCGCTGAAGCTCAGGTAAGTCGAGCCGAGCGTTGTCAGGGGATAGCTGAAGGTGCAACTGGTGAAACCCAGGCCCCGCAAAAAGGCCGGGAGCTTCGGATAATCCTCGATCAGCCGACTCACGGTCACACTGGCCGTGCTCTGCACCCCGAGCTTGGCGAACGCCGCATTGGCGCGGCGGATCTTCTCGCACACGCCGGGAAGGCCCCGGTTCTGCTCGTGCCGCCCCACATCGGGGGCGTCGATCGACATGATGACGCCGGCCAGGCCGTTGCGGGCCAAGGCATGCATGGTGGCGTCCGTGAAGAGCGAACCGTTGGTGCAAATCATCGGGCGCACACCCCGCTCCGCCGCGTAACGCACCATGGATCCCAAGTCCCGATGCACCATTGGCTCGCCCCCGACGAAGAGCAGGTAGCCGATGTGGTTGCGAACGCAGATGTCGACGACCTCCCGGGCCTCATCGAGCGTCACGCTGCGTCGCTGCCGCGGATCGAATTGGTCCACGGCAAACCCGCAGAAACCGCATTTGGCGTTGCAGAGGTTGGTGATGGCGAATTGCAGATACCCCGGCCCGCCGTGGTCCAGGACCTCGCTCATGAGTCTCGATAGACCCTTGTGCGGCGGCGTGATCGGAGGCAGTCGGTCGATCCCGGCTTGAGGCGGCACCCGGGGCGACGAAGATCTGGGCTCAAGGCTCATGCAATAAGGGCAAAAGAGTGCAGGTGAACGCCCGTCGGGGCAAACGTTTCTTCCGAATGAGTCGAGTCCGCGGGCGATGAGGACCTGCCTGCCGGCAGGCAGACGTCGCCCCTCCGGCGCGGAGGTTGGTGCATGCGGTGGTGCTGCGGTGAGTCTGTAGGTGGTCGGTGGGAATCGAGTTTGGGCCGCGTGGGGGCACGCGGCCAACACCGGGAGTCTCCATCCGGTGCAGGCCCGGGTGCCCTCACCGGACGACAGAACACCGACAGCAGTCGGACGCACCACGCGTGCGGACACAGCACAAGCTCGGCAGCACAATCTCAGATCGACGAACGGTCCGATCTTGGCTATTAGGAACCGCTGCCATGAATACGATCCGTGTCATTCTTCTCGTTTGCGTCCTCTTGTCTTCGAGCACACTCGATGTCCGAGCCGCCCTGCGGGCTGGGGCGGCGGTGGTCGATGCGACGCCGCGTCAGTTGCCGGTTCTGGTTAACGGCGGATTTTTCTCGCGCTCAGCCGACACGGTCCGGGCACCGATTCAGTGCCGGGCGCTGGTGCTTGATGACGGGCGCGAGCGTGTGGCGATCGTCATCGCGGACAGTTGCATGATGCCGCGTTCGCTCTTGGATGAAGCCAAACAACTCGCAGCGGGGCGCACGACGATCCGGACGAATCGCGTGCTCATTGCCGCCACCCATTCGCATTCCGCCCCGTCGGTCTTCGCCTGTTTGGGCACCGAGGCCGATGCGGCGTATGTGCCGTTCCTGCGGGAGCGGCTGGTCGAGGCCATTGTCGCCGCGGAAGCGAGCCTCGAGCCGGTTCAGGTCGGCTGGGCGGTTGCGGACGCGGCGGAGTACACCGCAACGCGCCGTTGGATTCGACGCCCGGATCGCATCGCCGAAGACCCCTTTGGCAACCCGACTGTGCGCGCCAACATGCACGCGGCCTCGAACTGGGACGACGTCACCGGTGCCTCCGGCCCGGAGGATCCGGCGTTGTCGATGGTGGCACTGCGCGCCCAGGACGGGCGGCCCGTGGCCGTGCTCGCCAATTTTTCGATGCACTACTTTTCCGATGAACCGCTGAGCGCCGATTACTTCGGTTTGTTCTGCGGAGGATTCAAGAGGCGTGTGGCCGGCGAGGCGGGCGGGGGAGAGACCCCTTTTGTGGCGCTGATGTCGCACGGGTGCAGCGGGGACATCTGGCTGCGCGACTATGAGAAGCCTGCCGGCTCGCGGGGCGAGGACTGGACCATCGCGAGTTACACGGAGGGTTTGCTCGAAAAGGCCTGGGCGGCTTATGCAACCATCCGCTATCACGATGATGCCGATCTGGACATGGCCGAGACCCGCCTGCCACTCAGGTACCGCGTCCCGGACACGCAGCGGCTCGAATGGGCGCAGCGCATTGTCGCCGCCATGGGCAACCGCGCGCCCAAGGACACGACCGAGGTGTATGCGCGCGAGCAAGTGCTGCTGCACCAATGGCAGTCGACCGAGGTGGTCATTCAGGCCCTGCGCATCGGCGACATCGCCATCGCCACAACGTCCACCGAGACCTACGCGCTGACCGGATTGAAGATCAAGTTCCAGAGTCCGCTGCCACGCACGATGGTTCTGGATCTGGCCAATGGCGGCGACGGCTACATTCCGCCCCCCGAGCAGCACGTCCTGGGCGGCTATAACACCTGGCCCGCACGCTCAGCCGGACTCGAGATTGACGCCGAGCCCAAGATCGCGGAGGCGGCGCTGCAGCTTCTCGAGGGCGTTGCCGGGCGACCGCGCCGTGCGTTCAAGCAAACCTGTGGGCCGGCGGCCCGGGCGGTGCTCGATGCCAGACCGATCGCCTATTGGAGGCTCGACGAGTTTGCCGGGCCTCGGGCGGTCGACGCATCCGGCCATCATCGCGATGCCTTCTACGAATCGGGTGTCGTGTTCTTCCTCGATGGCCCGCGCGACGACGCCTTCTGCACCGGCGGCGAAGTGAATCGTGCGGCTCACTTCGCGGGCGGGCGCCTGGAGGCACGGCTTGCGGGTCTGGGCGATCGGTATTCCGTGTCCCTCTGGTTCTGGAATGGGATGCCGGCGGAGGCTCGAGCGATGGCGGGTTGGCTGATCTCGCGGGGGCCTGATCATGGTCTCGGGCAGGGCGATCACCTTGGCGTTGGCGGCACGGCGGCTTCTCCCGCGAGGCTGGTCTTCGCGCGCGGGGACCAGGCCGACGGCGGTCCGATGCTGAGCGGCCGGACCGAAATCAAGCGATGGACCTGGAACCACGCGGTTCTCGTTCGCGATGGCGCGTCGGTGCGGGTCCACCTGAACGGGAGCGCCCAGCCGGAGATCGAGACGACCGCCGAGGCCGGTTGGGCTGGTGCGGCGAATCGGCTGTTCCTGGGCGGGCGTTGCGACAATCATCTCAACTGGGAAGGGCGCCTTGACGAGATCGCCGTGTTTGACCGCGCGCTGACGGCGGAAGAGATTGCGGCGCTCGCCGAGCCGTGGACGCGTACCCGAGTGGCTGGCGTGAGCGTGCACGGCGAGGGGACCATGTGAAAACGCGAAACGGTGATGCGGTGAAGCTGTGGGGCCGAGTCCGAGGCCGCCTGCTATACACAACGTCCGAACGCTGAAGATCTGGCCGATCCGGCCGCTCGGCAGACTCCGGATCCGAAACCAGATGGACAGCGAATAGTCGTCCTCAGGCCAGCCGCCCAGGGTGTAGATGAGGCGTTCGCTGTTGCCGTCGAGCGCAACGGATCCGTCGGTGGCGCCGTCGGGTCCGGGCGCGGGTTTCCAGCCGGCGGACGGTTGCCAATGCCCGAACTGCGGCGCTGGGTGGCCACGGAGGGCGGCGCTCAGCCGTTCGCCGCGGGGGCCGACCGGATGCGGCGGATCGAGCGTCTCGTGCGCCGGTGGCAGCTCGGAGTCGATTCGGAATCGTGCGGGTGGGCCGGGGCTGGGCGTTTGGCCCGCAGCGCTCGCCGTGACGATATCCCAGTAATACCAGCGACCCGGTTCGAAACGGGCGGCGATGTCGACCAGGGTCTGGGTCGCGCGCAGGTCCGGCAGTTCAAGCGTCGGCGTCTTGAGGTCTTCGGTGGGGCTGATTCGCAGTGTTTGGGCGATGTCAGACTCATCGGCGCGCGCTGCGCGTGTCCAACGGAATGCGACCTTGCCGCCGGCAATGCGCGCGCCATCGCGGGGCGTGCGCGTGACCACAGGGGGAGGCAAGGACGGCTGGGCGCGGAGCCAGGTGCGATAGCGCGTGCCAGTGGCGCCTGCGCTGGCGAAATCGCAGAGGTGCAACGTGGGTCCAGTGCATGAGGGGAGGTGGACCAACAGGCGCGGCTCGAGTTGCTTTCGCCAGTCAGGCGCAACAGGCCCGCCCGCCGGCACAGCCCGGGCTTCGCGGAGGCGCGGCAGGTCCACGGGCGGAAGGCTGTCTTCATCGAATTCGTGCAGCCGCTGGTCCCAGGCGAGGAGGATGGGACCGCGGTAGAGCGAGACGCATCCCCGAGCCTCTTGCGCTCCCGCCACGGCGCGCAGACGCGGGTCGAGTTTCAGCGACACCCGATCGCCTTTCCGCCAAGCGCGGTTGATTGTGAGGTAGGAGCCTGGTGCGGGCGGGGGCAGGGGTTGGTTGTTGCATGTTGCCGAGGAAATCGTTGACCACGCGGGAACGTGGATGTGGAGGGTCACGTGCTGTTCGCGCTCGGGTTCGAGGGCGATGTGGGTCTCGAGTTGCCACGGGTAGTCCCCGGTGACACGGAGAGTCAGACGCGATTGGTCTGGCAGGGTCACTGTGGCCGCGAGGGGGCCAAGCCAATTCAGGACCACGCCGTTGGTTGTAGTCATGACAGCCCATTCGGCGAGCATGCCCCAGCCGCGGGGCCCGTTGACCGAGCAACAGTTCAATTCGGGCGTACCGGCGCGGGATTGGAAGACGATCGTATGGGCGGACGCTTCGCGGACGCCGTCCATCGGCGTGTTGTACGCGCACCAGCGGCCGCTGGGGTGTTGGGCGCCGGCCCAGGCGTTGAGCGTGGCGAGTTCGAGCGCATCGGCCACGCGCGGGTCGTCTGTGAGCGCGAGCATATCGACTCCAAGTGCGCTGTCCTAAGCGATTGATACGCCCCAGGAGTAGCCTGTGGAATCGGCATACGCAACCTTGCAGCCACGAGACCGCCAGATACCCAACGCAGCCACGACGGGCCAATGGCGTTGGATCGTCAACCGAGACGCGATCCCGGCGTGGGCTGGAGCCGATGATTGGGTCAGGAACGTCATGCTCCCGGAGCGTAAACGCTCTGCTGCGTAGCACGGAGGTAACATGTCAACTATTTAGATGCGACCCCATTGTCCTCACGAACACCCAAGCCGATCATCGCGGCGCGCTGTTACGGCTTGATTGTCGGTCCTGGAGTGGGCGAGCCTCTCGGAAAAAATGAGTGGGAAACTCCGTTTGCCGCTGTTGGACCTGGCCGCCTCCGCGATTCTGTTGACCGGGTGCGCCGTTGGACCCAAGACTCCCCTGGTCCGTCAGATGGGGGAATCGGTCGTGTTCGTTGGCGAGGAGCCGGCGGCCCTGGCCTATCTGCCGGTGCGCGGCGAGCCGCTCCTGGTCCGAAACACCTACCTGCCGGACTCGAACAGCGTCCACTCGGTCGAGGGCCGCGATTTCATCGTGGATTACGCCGCGGGGACGCTGCGGCGGACGTCGGATTCGCACCTGCCGGATTTCCGCACGAACATGCTGTACGGGCAGGAGACGTTCGATCACACGCGATTCCCCGGCTTTGGCAACAGCGGCTATTTCGCCTTTGTGGACTACGCGCATGCGGCGTCGGCGCCCTGGCCCGTTCAGGATAGTCAGACAGCGTTCCTGCGGTCGACTGAGGCGAAGCTGAAAGCGGGGGAGGCGGTGAAGATTGTGGCTTACGGGGACAGCATCACGGCGGGAGGCGACGCCTCGAAGCCCGAGCTGATCTTTTGGCAGCGGTGGGCCGACGCGCTCCAGCGCAGGCACCCGGCCGCGCGCATCACCGCCGTGAACGGGGCGACGGGCGGCGATTCCACCGCGCAGGGCCTCGATCGGCTCGAGACCAAGGTGCTCAGCGAGAAGCCCGATCTTGTCCTGCTCGGTTTCGGCATGAACGATCACAACGTGATGGGCGTGCCGATTCCGCAATTCGAGACCAATCTGACCCGGATGATCGCCCGCATTCGAGCCGAGGCGGGGGCGGAGGTCATCCTCTTCTCCGCCTTCCCGCCCAATCCCAAGTGGAAATTCGGGACGCATCGGATGGAGGAATACGCCGCGGCCACGGGTCGAGTCGCCCGGGACACGGCGTGCGCCTATGCGGATGTGTTTGGCAACTGGCAGGCGCTCGCAAGGCGCAAGAAGCCGGAGGACCTGCTCGGAAACAACATCAATCATCCGAACGACTTCGGCCACGGGATCTACTTCCAGGTGTTCGAAGCGCTCGGCCTGTGAGCGACCGGCAGGCAGGGGGTGGGGCACACTGGTTCACCTGGCTCGCGACTTGCTGTGGAACGGCGTTAGCTCGGCTCAGCACATGATTATGCGCACATACTCTGCCGCGGCGCTGGGGTTGATTCTGGCCCTGGGGCCCGCACTCGTTCTTGGCCAAACGCCAGATTACGGCCTTTTGCGCGAGGTTTGGGAGGGCATCCCGAGCGAGGGCCTTTCCATGCTGACCGACTCGCCCGATTACCCGGATCGGCCCACCAGCACCAATTATGTCACTGACCTGTTCGAGTCGCCGACGGATGTCCTGGACAACTACGGCCAGCGCATGCACGGGTACGTCGTCGCTCCGCAGACTGGGAATTACACCTTCTGGATCGCCAGCGACGATAATGGCGCTCTGTATCTGAGCACGGACGAGAATCCCGCCAACGCGCGCGTGATTGCCACCGTCAACTCCTGGACCAGCGCGCGCGCCTGGGATTGGGAGGCGAACCAGATGTCGGAGCCCGTTGCACTTGTGGAGGGCAGGATCTACTACATCGCCGCCCTCATGAAGGAAGGGGGCGGGGGCGACAACCTGGCCGTGCGGTGGTTGATGCCCGACGGCACGGACCAGGCGCCGATGGTCGCCACCAACCTGCTGCCCTATGGCATCAGTTTCGCCGCGCCGGTGATTGCCGAGCATCCGGCCCCCGCGACCGCGATCGAGGGCGGCGCCGCGCGTTTTTCCGTCAAGACCGCCAGCTTCGGCGTCTATAGCTATCAATGGCTGCGAAACAGCATGGCCCTGAGCGGGGCCACCGCGGCGGAGCTGGTTTACGGCCCTGTGGCACTGGCGGACCAGGGGGCTCGGTTCCGCTGCGTGGTCAGCAACAAGCTCGGGAGCGCCACCAGCAACGAAGGCATCCTGACTGTCAGCCCGGACACCACGCCCCCAGCACTGGTGCTCGCTCGGAACCTTGGTTTGACACAGGTCGAGGTGACGTTCAGTGAGCGCGTTTCCGCCCCGTCCGCAACCACCGCCACCCATTACAGGATCGACGGTCTCAACGTCGGCAGCGCGGCCTTCGGACCGAGTCCGAACGTGATCTACCTGACGACATCCGCCATGATCCTTGGGGCGACATACACGCTGACCGTCAACAATGTCCAGGACGCCGCAGCCGCGCCTAATCCCGTCTCGCCCAACGCCTCGATTCAGTTCGTCGCGACGGATTTCACGACGCAGGACGTGGGCAACCCGCCGCTGAGCGGAGACGTCGAGTACACCAGCGGCGGCGTCGAGGTGCGGGGAAGCGGCGACATCGGCGGGACGGCGGACGCGCTGCAATTCGCCTGGCAGAAACGCACGGGCGCCTTCGATATGCGCGCTCGGGTGGCCCGATTCGACTCGACCGATCCGTTCGCCAAGGCGGGCTTGATGGTGCGCGAGGAGTTAAGTGCGGGGAGCCGGTTCGCGGCGGCGTTATGCACGCCGGCGACGGTCGGCTGCGTCTTTATGGCCCGGAGCGTTTCGGGGGCCGCGGCGAGTCGATCGGGCTATTGTCCGGCGAACTATCCCGAGACCTGGCTCCGCCTGAAACGATCGGCCAACCTCTTTACCGCCTATGCCGGTCATGACGGCCAATCGTGGGTCGAGCTTGGCTCGGCGCAACTGGCGCTGCCCGAGACGGTCTACTTCGGGCTCGCCTCCGCCAGCCGCAACACGGCCGCGCTGGCAACCGCCAGTTTCCGCGACATCGGCGCCGTCTCGGGAGCGGCGTCGATCACATGGACGCCACGCGGGGAACGGCTCGGGTCGAGCAGCCGGCAGACGCCGCTCGTGTTCAGTGAGATCATGTACCGGCCGCCGCAGCGTCCGGATGGCAGGACGGGCGAGTTCATCGAGTTGTACAACGCCGATCTCATCGCCGCCGATCTGACGGGACACCGTCTGGGCGGCAGCATCCAGTTCGCTTTTCCGGACGGGTTCGTGCTGGCCGCGGGCGGTTTCGCCGTTATCGCCCGGAATCCGGTCGAGTTCGCGGCGGTGTACGGGATTGCGGATGCGCTGGGGCCATTTGTCGGCGGCGATGGCTTGCCCAACGACGGCGGCACGGTGCGCATCGAGAACCCGGAGGGCGCCACGCTGCTCGAAGTGAACTACGAGTCCGGTTTTCCCTGGCCGGTGGCGGCGGGTGGCGGGGGGCATTCGCTGGTGCTGGCCCGGCCCTCGTATGGCGAGGATGATCCGCGCGCGTGGTCGGCCAGTGACTTGATCGGCGGTTCGCCGAAACAAATGGACGCGGTGCGGGCCAATCCGCTGGCCGACGTTTTGATCAACGAATTCCTCGCCCGACCCGAGGATGCACAGCGCGGGTTTATTGAGCTCTACAACCACGGCAACAGCGGGGCGGATGTGGGCGGATGCATCCTGACCGATGACGCGGAGGCGCCTCGATTCCGTATTGCGGATGGAACGGTGATTCCGCCTCGCGGGTTTCTCGCGTTCTACGAGGAGCAGATCGGGTTCGGACTCGACGGAGCGGGCGGGCGGCTTTTTCTGGTCAACTCGAATTCCACTCGAGTGCTCGATGCTGTCCGGTACGGCGCCCAGGAGCGCGGCACGGCTGTGGGGCGGTTTCCGGACGGTGCGCCGGGTGTGGGCCGGCTCAGCGAGCCGTCGCCGGACAACGAGAACCGGCCGCAGGCCATCGACGCCGTTGCGATCAATGAGATCATGTACAACCCCATTTCGGGCGACGATGCCGATGAGTTCATCGAGCTGCACAATCGCGGGGGGCAGCCTGTGGAGCTGGGCGGCTGGCGGTTCACGGATGGTGTCGATTTCCAGTTCCCGGCGGGAACGATCATCGAGGGGGGAGGTTACCTGGTGGTTGCCAAGAGCAGGCCGCGTCTGCTGGCCAGCCATCCCGGGCTTGATCCTGCCCTGGTCTTCGGCGATTACGGCGAGGCGCTGGCCAACGGCGGCGAACGGCTTGCGTTGGCCAAGCCCGATCTCCTCGTCCTCACCAACGCGTTCGGCTTGCCTGAGACGAATCGCATCCTGATCGATGTCGATGAGGTCAGGTACGGCGTTGGGGGGCGGTGGGGGCAGTGGAGCGACGGTTTGGGCAGCAGTCTCGAGTTGATCGACGCCCACAGCGATCACGCGGGTGCGTCGAATTGGGCGGACTCGGACGAAAGCGCGAAGGCGGCGTGGGCGACCCTTGAATGGACGGGGGTGCTGGACAACGGCGATGGCGGCAGTGCCAGCCATTTGCACATCATGATGCAAGGGCCTGGGGAATGCCTGGTCGATAACGTCGAGGTCGTGCCCAGCACGGGTGGGAATCGGATCACCAACCCGGGCTTCGAATCGGGGCTCACCGGCTGGGTGATTCAGGGAAACCATCGGCGCAGCGAGGTCCGGGCCAGCGGCGGAATCAACAACAGCCGATGTCTGCATGTGCGCGCGACAGGCCGGGGCGATACCGCGTGCAACCGCATCTACATTCCAATCTCGCCAGCCCTGACGCAGAACGCGACTGCCACCCTGCGCGCCCGAGTCCGATGGCTCAAAGGATGGCCTGAGTTCATGCTGCGCACGCGCGGCAGCTACCTCGAGGCCGCGGGGCGGATGGCGGTGCCTTCTGATTTGGGCACGCCGGGCGCCCGCAACAGCCGTTGGGTGGCGAATGCGGGGCCGTCGATTGTCGAGGTCGTTCACACCCCGGTCCTCCCCGCCGCCAACCAGGCCGTCGTCGTCAGCGCCCGGCTGAGCGATCCGGATGGTCTGGGAACGGTCCGCGTGCGATACCGCATCGACCCGGGCGGCACAACGACCGACCTGGTCATGAAGGACGACGGGACGGCGGGCGATGCGGTGGCCGGCGACGGTGTTTACTCGGCGCGGCTGAGCGGGAGGACGTTGGGCACGCTGGTGGCTTTCTATGTCGAGGCGGCGGACAACGCGCAGGCCTCGTCGACGGCGCGTTTTCCCGCGGACGCGCCGGAGCGGGAGTGTCTTGTGCGCTGGGGCGAGACCCAGCCGGTGGGCAATCTGGGAGTCTATCGGCTATGGCAGCGGCGCGCGGATTACGACTGGTTGCGATCGCGCGAGCCGCTGGCCAACGACAACGTCGATTGCACGTTCGTCTATGACGACGGGCGGGTGGTCTACAACGTCGAGATGCGCGGCAAAGGCAGCCCGTGGCATGGCGGCAGCGTGGGCAGCGACTACATCTTCACCTTTCCCGGAGACGACCGGTTCCTGGGGGCGCGGGATGTGGCCCTGGTGACCGTGGGCAACTTGGGCAGCGACGACAGCGCCCAACGCGAGCAGGCGGCGTTCTGGATCGGGCGGCACATGGGCACTCCGACCCTTCACCGTCGGCACGTGCTCTTCTTCGAGAATGGCGCCCGGAAGCAGACTGTGTACGAGGACACCGAAGAACCGAACGGTCGTTATGTGGATCGTTGGTGGCCGGCGGGCGAGGACGGTGACCTCTACAAGGTCGAGGACTGGTTCGAGTTCAACGACACGGGCGACAGTTTCACCTTCAGCCGGGACGCGACGCTGGAGAAGTTCACGACCACGGGCGGCGCGTACAAGCTGGCGCGCTACCGGTGGGCGTGGCGAAAGCGGGCGGTGGCCGATTCCGCCAACAACTACACCAACCTGTTCAACCTTGTCACAGCGGTGAACCTGACGGGATCGGCCCTGGTGCCGCAGGTCGAGAACCAGGTTGACGTGGAGAATTGGATGCGCGTGTTCGCTCTCCAGCACATCGTCGGGAACTGGGACGCCTACGGCTACAATCGCGGCAAGAACTGCTACATCTACAAGCCGGTCAACGGACGCTTCGGGATGATCCCCTGGGACATTGACATGGTGCTCGGCTCCGGGAGCGACGGCCCGACAACGGACATCTTTGGCGCGAACGATCCGATCGTGACCAGGCTCTGGAACACCCCGGCGTTCCGTCGCGTCTATCTGCGGGCCTATTGGGACGCCGTCGCCGGTCCGCTCCAGAACGCCCGGTTCGATCCCATCGTCGACGGGCGGCATTCGGCGCTGCGGGCCAACGGCGTCACTGTGGCTGACCCCCGTCCGATCAAGAGCTGGGTGGCCCAACGCCGGGCGTACCTGGCCAATCGCGTGGCCGGGATGGACGTCAAGGACTTTGCCATCACCAGCAACGGCGGCAACGACTGGACCACGGGTCAGTTGCAGGTGACGCTCAGCGGAACGGCGCCCATTGCCATCAAGACGATCGAGCTGAATGGCGCTGTGATGCCGGTGACCTGGACCAGCGCGACCAGTTGGTCCGCCCTGGTCGCCTTGGGCGGGCGCACCAATGTCCTGACCCTTGTCGGCTATGACTCGCGGGGCGCGCCTGTGGCCGGCGCTTCGGATGCGGTGCGCATCATTTACACCGGCACGGAACTGCCCGCGGCCGCCGATCAAGTGGTGATCAACGAGATCATGTACCATCCCCTGGCGCCGGACGCCGCGTTCATCGAGCTCTACAACGCCTCGGCCACCGCCCCGTTCGATCTCTCCGGCTGGCGGCTCGGGGGTGTCGGCTTCACCTTTCCATCCGGCGTCGTGCTTGGTGCAGGCGGCTTCGCTGTTGTTGCCTCGAATCGGGACGGCTTCGCCGCGGCGTACGGGTTCAATGTGCTGCCTGTCGGGGAGTTTCCTGGCAACCTGCAGAACGACGGGGAACGCTTGCGTCTTGTCAGACCCGGGGCGACTCCGGAGGACGATGAACTCGTCGATGAAGTCCGCTATGCGAACGAGCCGCCCTGGCCCGTTCAGGCGGACGGCTGGGGCCCCTCTTTGCAACTGATCGACCCGCGTCAGGACAACTGGTGTGTCGGCAACTGGGCCGCCGCGCATCCGGGCGATGCGGTTGTGGCCACGCCCGGCAAGCCCAATTCGGTTGTGAAGACCCTTCCGCCATTCCCGCCGCTGTTGATAAACGAAGTGCAGCCCCAGAATGTCAGCGGCCCGGTTGACCGGTTTGGCGACCGGGATCCGTGGATCGAGCTTCACAATCCGGGCACGAATGGGATCGACCTGAGCGGGTTTTTCCTGACCAGCACATACACGAACCTCACGGAATGGGCGTTCCCAGTTGGCGCCCGCATTGGTCCCGGCGCGTTCCTGCTGGTTTGGGCCGACGGCGAGCCTGTCGAGTCCACGGAGGATGACCTGCACACCCGTTTCCGCCTTGCGCCCGGCAGCGGCGCCGTTGCCCTGGTGCGAGAGCAACTCGGGGCGCCGGCGGTCATCGACTATATCAACTACCAATCCATCCCGGACGACCTGTCCACCGGCTCGTATCCGGACGGCCAGCCGCAAGCGAGGCAGTTGTTTCACCTGCCCACGCCGGGCCGGGCGAATGACCCCGGCACGCCGCCTGTCGAGGTCTTGATCAACGAATGGATGGCCAGCAACACGGGGGTTGTGCTTGATCCGGCTGACGGCGATCCGGACGATTGGTTCGAGCTGTACAACGCCGGGGCGCGGTCGGTCGATGTCTCGGCGTACACGCTGACCGATGACTTGGCGGCCCCGGCCAAGTTCGTGATCCCGAACGGCACGGTGATTCCGGCGGGTGGTTTTCTGTTGGCGTGGGCTGATGAAGATGTGGAGCAATCGGGCCAGGGCCAGTTGCATGTCAACTTCAGGCTCTCGGCCACCGGCGAGTCGATCGGGCTCTTCACGCCTGACGGACGGGCGGTGGATACCATCGCGTTCGGCTCCCAGACCAACAACATCAGTGAAGGCCGCTTCCCGGATGGAATGATCCCGCCGCCTTTTGTTTTCATGGGCCGCCCCACGCCGGGCGGGCCCAACGAATTTCCGACCCTGAATGTGCCGCCCGCGCTTGATCCCGTGGGCAGCCGAATTGTCGATGAAGGACAAACGGCGGCCTTCACAGCGTCCGCGACGGATCCGGATGCCGGGCAAACGCTGGTTTTTGCGCTCTTCGGGGCGCCGCCGGGCGCCCGGATCGATGCCGGAACAGGCGCGTTTTCCTGGACGACGACCGAGGCGGACGGGCCGGGCGAGTATGCATTCACCGTGCGTGTCACCGATGACGGCACGCCGGCGCGCTGGGACGCCGAACAGATCACAGTCACTGTCCGCGAGGTGAACCAATCGCCCACGCTCGATCCGATCGCCGACCAGTCGGTCGACGAGGGATCGGCGCTGAGCATCCAGGCCGTCGCGCGGGATGTCGATCAACCTGCGCAATCCCTTCGGTTCAGCCTGGCCGGTGTCTTCCCTGAAGGCGCGACGATCAACGAGGCGACTGGAGAGTTCTCGTGGACGCCCGCCGAGGACCAGGGAGCGCGGACTCACGTGGTCACCGTCCAGGTCGTTGACGACAGCGTGCCGCCGGGATCAGCCACCCGCAGCTTTCAGGTGGTTGTCAATGAGGTGGACAACACGCCGGTGTTCGAGCCGGTCAGCCTGCGGACAGTCGACGAGTTGAGCCCGTTCGCCCTGCGCGTCATCGCACGGGATCCGGACTCGCCGGCGCGCGCGGTGAGCTACCGTCTCGAATCCGGTCCGCCGGGTCTGACACTCGATCCCGGCACCGGCCAGGTGATCTGGACGCCAGTCGAGGCGCAAGGGCCCAACTCCTACAACGTTGTCATCCGCGCGACCGAGATCGGAGGGACACAGGCGTCGACCCTCTCCTTTGCGATTGTTGTGAACGAGGTGAATGAGCCGCCGACGCTTGCGGCCATTGCGGATCGCACGTTGGCGGAGGGGACGGTTTTCTCGTTCATCAACAGTGCCGCGGACACCGATCTTCCCCGGCAGACCCTCCGGTTCAGTCTCGACCCGGATGCGCCGCCGGGAGCGAGCATCGATCCGCAGAGCGGACTCTTCCTGTGGGCCATCGGCGAGGATGCGGGCCCGAGCACGAATCGGATCACTGTGCGCGTGGCCGATGACGCCCTCGATGCCAGGTCCGCCGCCCGCACTTTCACGGTTGTTGTCGTGGCGCAGGTGCGCGTCGTGATCAACGAAATCATGTATCGCCCGCCGCCCGACGGCGCCGAGTTTGTGGAAATCCACAACACATCGACCAACACGAGCTGGCGTTTGGATGGCTGGCGATTGATCGGGGCTGCGTTCACATTCCCGGCGGGGACCGTGCTGGCGCCGGGCGGATTCCTCGCTGTCGCGCGGGATGCCGGCGCTTTTCAGGCCGCGTACGGATCCAAGGCGCCCGTGATCGGCAACTACTTGAACCAACTGAGCCCCGGCGGCGGCACCATCCGACTCGTGCGTCCTGTGGCTGGCGGCCTCGAAGAGACGGTCGACCAGGTGAGCTTCCTGACACGGGCGCCCTGGCCAGCGTCCGCGAATGGCGCCGGGCCGTCGCTGCAATTGATTGATCCGCGCCAGGACAACGCGCGGGTCGGGAACTGGAGTGCCGTGTCGGGCACCAGCACCAATGCCCCCGTCAGTGTCGTGCCGATGACCGCATCGTGGCGCTACTGGCAGGACGCGTCGGCCCCTGCGCCCGGGTGGACCAACCAGGTGTATGACGACAGTCCGTGGCCGAATGGCGGCGCGCTTTTGTATGTCGAGAACGAGGCCCTGCCGGCTTCCAAGACGACGCCGCTGACGATAGGCCAGATGAGCTATCTGTTCCGGACCCGCTTTCAATTCAACGGCAGCCCGGACGGCGCATCGCTCCAGTTGCGGACCATTATCGATGACGGCCTGGTGCTCTACCTGAATGGGCGGGCCTTTTTCTGGCTGGGGATGGAGGAAGGCGTGCTTCCCGCGCGCCCGGATCCCGCGAATCGAACGATTGGCAACGCCACCGAGGAGGGGCCCTTTGTGCGGCTTGTGGACAACTTGCGCATGGGCGAGAACGTCCTGGCCGCCGAGGTGCACCAGAACAGCGTCGGGAGCACGGACATCGCGTTTGGCGTGGCCGTCGATGTGATCGAAGTGCGGCGTGAGAGCGCGACGCCGGGTTATGCCAACTCGGTGCGCGCGACGCTCGAGCCGTTCCCCGAAGTCCGGATCAACGAGGTTCTTGCGGACAACCAAACGGGGATCACCGACAGCCGCGGGGACCGCGACCCGTGGGTCGAGATTGTGAATCGGGAGTCCGGGCCGTCCGGCTTGGAGGGGTTTTTTCTCGCCAACAGCTATGGCAACCTCGGGCAGTGGGGCTTTCCGAAAGGGGCCGTTTTGGCAGGCGGCCAGTATCAACTCGTGTGGGCGGATGGTGAGCCGGGCGAAGCCAGCGCCGGCGAATGGCACACCGGCTTTCGGCTCACGCCGCCGGCGGGCGTGGTTGTGTTGAGCCGGCTTCAGAACGGGCAGCTTGCGGTGGTCGATTTCCTCGAGTACGCGGGTCTGACCGCGGATCGCTCATACGGGTACATGGAGCCGCGGTTCGATGCGGGCGCGCCCGCCGTGCTTGCGCAGCCTTCGCCCGGCCAGCCCAACCTCGTCAACGAACCGCCTCGGCCTCGGATTCTGAGCATCGCGGCCGGCGGCTCGGGCGAGGTCACGCTGGTG
>CAYPUR010000017.1:0-11642 GCA_964413865.1 uncultured Verrucomicrobiota bacterium | reverse complement strand
GAAACCGCGCCTGGCTGGACCTATCGGATCGAGGGGAGGGCGTCGGTCGAGAGCGGTTGGTGGGAACTGCTGGGCCAGGTGGTTGGCACGTCAGCCACGGCGACGTTCACCGATTTTCCTCCGGACGATCTCGATGCGTGTTACTATCGGGTCCTTGTGGTGCCTTGATGCCGTCTGAGATTTGGCGCACCATTCGGCTCGAAACATGATTATCCAATGCAGCGCTCCCATTCGGATCTGCGATCTGGGTGGGTGGACCGACACTTGGTTTGCGGGCTCCGGCAAGGTCCTCAATATCGCGGTCTTCCCGTCGGTCGAGGTGACGGTTGTGGCCGGACGAAAGCGGGCGCGCGACCCGCAAATCACGATCCATGCCGAGAACTACCGTGACACCTACGCGCTCAAACGGCGGGCGCGCACCTGGACCAAGCACCCGTTGATCGAGGCCGGGTTCCGGCTGTTCCGGTTGCCGTCGGGGCTGCATTTGGATGTGACGATTTTTTCGGCGGCGCCGGCGGGGGCCTCGACCGGGACCTCGGCATCGGTGTCTGTTGCCGTGTTGGGGGCGCTCGATCTGTTGGGCCAGCGCTCGCTGACGAGCTACGAGCTGGCTGCCAAAGCCCACTACATCGAGTCCGCCCTGCTCAAGCTGCAGTCGGGCATCCAGGACCAACTGTGCGCCGCCTATGGCGGGATCAATTTCATCGAGATGAGCCGTTACCCGGAGGCCTCGGTCTCGCCTGTTGTCCTGCCCGAAGAGTTGACCTGGGAGCTCGAATCCCGGCTGCTCCTGATCTATCTCGGGCGTCCGCACTCATCGTCGGCGGTCCACGAGACGGTGATCCGGCGCCTCGAAGAGTCTCCGCGGTTCAGACGCTATCTCGAGCCGTTGCGCGAGGCAGCGGCGGCGGGCAAGGCGGCTTTGTTGCGTTGTGATCTGGCCGCGTTTGGCGAGGCGATGGCGGCCAACACGCGGGCGCAACAGAAACTGCATCCGGAACTGGTTGGAGACCGCGCCCGCCAGGTCATCGCATTGGCCCGTGACCACGGGGTCTCGGGATACAAAGTCAACGGGGCCGGAGGCGCCGGAGGCTCGGTCACGCTCCTGCTCAAGCCCGGTGCGCGGGAGAAGCACGCGCTCATTGCGGCCATCGAGGCTGCGAACCCCGATTTCCGCAACCTCCCCATCCGCCTGGCTCCCCAGGGTCTGCGCCGCTGGCGGACCGACTGACCCGGTCTTCGATGCCAATCAGGTTTCGGGCCGGTGCGCGTCGAGGTTGTTTTGACTTTCCAAGCATGGATGCGGATGCGTGACTAGCGCGCATGAACATCCATTTCCACGGGCTGGCCGCGCTGCTGGCTGTGCAGGCGACGTTGGCGGGCGTTGTCACGCATCGCGCTCCGGCGGAGGAGATCCTGTCGTCCGATTACACCGTCGTGGCGGACGGTCAAACCGTTCCGGTCTACACGGCTCGCACCCTGGATGCGCCCTTCGCGGGCAAGCAGTGGGATTTTGGCGGGCCCTATGCGTTCGCCAATTTCGTCACCGACGGCCCGGTCGAGGTGCGCATTCGCTCGGGCCGGTCGCTGGCCAACACCGTCATTCGGCCGGCACGACCGGATGTCACGATGCGCGTGGAGCCGGACGGCGCGCTGGTGGTGTGGCTTCCCGGGCCGCGCAAGCTGAGCGTCGAGCCGGATGGGAAGAAGGGGCCGTTGCTCCTGTTCGCCAATCCACCCGAACAGGATCCGCCCCAGCCGGGCGGCGCGGGCGTGATCTACTTCGGACCCGGCGTGCATCGACCGGGACGGATTGACGTCGCCAGCAATCAGACGCTGTGTCTGGCGGGGGGCGCCGTGGTGAAGGGCGGGGTGTACGCCCAGGGCGAGAACATCCGCATCACCGGGCAAGGGATCCTCGATGGCTCGGATTACGAATGGCGCAAAGGACCGACGCCGCACGTGATTTCGATCCGGGGGACGAACGTCGAGGTGAGCGGCATCACGATTCGAGGGGCGTCGCACTGGACGATTGTGCCGCGCGACAGCCGCCAGGTGACGATTCGCGGCGTCAAACTGTGCGGTTCAAGGGTGCAGAACGACGATGGCATCAATCCGTGCAATTCGCAGGACGTGCTCATTACGGACTGCTTCATTCGGACGGACGACGATTGCGTGGCTCTCAAGGGGCTCGAGCTCGCGGCCCCGAACAGCAATGTCGAGCGGGTCACTGTCGAGAACTGCGTCCTGTGGTGCGATCGGGCGCGGATCTTTCTCCTGGGCCACGAGAGTCGGGCGGCCTCCATGCGCGCCATCACGCTGCGGAACCTGGACATCATCCATTTCACGATGACGCCGTTTCTGTTCGAACCGGGCGAGGAGATGCGCTTGGAGGATGTGACAGTCGAGAACGTGCGGCTGCACGGGGAAGGGCAGGGGGAGCTGGCCCGGCTCAAGCCGGTGGTCAACCAGTACATGCGCAACAAGGTGCCCGGACACGTGCAGAACATCCTGTTCCGCAACGTGACTCTGACCGGGCAGGCGGGCGCCTACCGCGTGCAGCTCAGCGGCGCGGATGCGGATCACGCCGTGCGGAACGTCCGGTTCGAGAACGTGGAAATCCTGGGCGAGCGGCTCGCGGCGGGTTCGGATCGCCTCGAAGTGGGCGAACATGTCGAGGGGATCGGGTTCAGCCCGATGTTCGAGGACGTGCAGGCGGCGCCCAAGCCCGTAGCGCAATACGGGTATCGGGGGATGGCGGGCAATATCGTCGAGTTGCGGGATGGCGCCCTCCTGCTCTGCTACACCGACGGCGGCATCGCGACCCGGCTGTCGCGGGACGGGGGGCGGACCTGGGGCGGGCAGAAGACGCTTGTGCCGAATCCGGTGGCGCCGTCGCGTCGGGGGTACTACTGCCATCCATCGCTTCTGCGGCTGAAGAATGGGGAGATGCTACTTTCGTACATCTACTCGGTGTATCCGCCCGTCAACAAGCTGCCGTACTACGGCCACAATTACTACCGGCGCAGCGCCGACGACGGGGAGACGTGGAGCGAGCAGTTTTGCATGACACCCACCACTCAGTACATGATCTGCCACAACGACAAGGTCCGGCAGTTGTCGACTGGCCGCATCATCGCCATGGCCGAGTATTGGAAATACATCGGGGCCAACGATCACGCCGGGTATGTTGCGACGGCGTATTATTCGGATGACGACGGCTACACGTGGCTGCGGAGCGAGAACGACGTGGATCTGCATCCCGTCGAGGCGCAGGAACCGCACGTGGTCGAGTTGGTCGACGGCAGACTGATGATGGTGTGCCGCACTTACAGCGGCTACCCGGTGCGCGCCTTCTCGGCCGATGGCGGAAAGACGTGGTCTGCGGGCGAGCAGATCCCCGGCGTGAAGACCTCACGCAACTCGGGTGCCGTGACTGTCGAGCGCATACCAAAGACCGGGGACCTGGTGCTGCTGTCGCAGACCGGCGAGGGCCGGGCGGGCCGGTACCGGACGCCCTTTGCCGCCTTTCTGTCCCGGGACGACGGCAAGACCTGGACCTTCGCCCGAAACCTGGCGGAGGATCCCGACGATGACTACGGCTATCAGAGCCTGATCTTTGTCGGCGACACGGCGCTGGTCAGCTATCACACGCGCGACGGCATCCACGTGGTCCGGATGAGCGCCGATTGGTTCTACGACAAGTGAGTCAAAGAAGGGCCCGCCCTCGACCGATTCGTCTCCGACAACGCCTCCTAAAACACACGGAGCCGAACTTCCAAGTTCGGCCCACAACAACGAGAACTGCGGACAGGTTATATGCAGACGGTTTTTACACCAGTCACCAATACTGGTGACACCAACCCGCATTCTTCATGGAGTTACAGAGGAATCGGTGGGATCTGAAACACCGTCACCCTCACCCGTCCCGCCACGGCGCATACGCGTCAACCTAGCGAGATCAGCCGCCCGGAACGCGTGGTAGTACTCCTCCCGAAACTCGCTGACCGCCTTGCGGTCGGTGATCAGCTTGTCCCAATCCGGATCTGGCCGATCGAGCGGCTTGGGTGCGGGCAGACCGTGATCGTGGAATTGCGCGGCGATCTCGCGGAACGCCTTTCCCCAGGCCTTCAGTTCGCCGTCCGCGGTGAGCAAGCCGATGAACTCGGTCACGTCGCGTGCCCCCGGGTGGTCGCAGAAACCCCAGTTCAACCATCCGCCCGCCAGCCCCGCGGTGGTCTCGATTGCGCGGCGACACCACTGGGCCTGCTGCTCCTCGGTGGCGAAGGGGTGCTTGCCCTCGTTGATCGTCGGCTTGCCGCCTCCGTACCACCCGAACTCGGCCAGGACGGTCGGTTTGCCGCACCGTGCGACTTCGCGGACCACGCTTTCGAGATAGGCGAGGTTGCGCGCTTCGTCTTCCGGCTCGGTGTACTCGTAGAATCCCCGCGCCAACGGATAGAAATGAACCTCCATGAAGTCGAGCAGTGGCGCCAGGCGTTGCGGACGGAACCCCGAGTACTGCGAGGGCCCCGCCAGGATGACCGGCACGGACCATTGGATCAAACCGACCGTGACCAGGGCGAGCGGATCAGCCGACTTGATCGCCTCGACCTGGCGCCGGGTCCATTCCTCGGCAAGCTCTTCCCGGAAACGCTGGTAGTCAGCGAGCTTTCGTCCCGGGAACGTGTCACGCTGCGGGACCGGCACGGTGCCGAGTTCGATGGGACTGTTGGTTTCGCCCCAAGCGGACTTGAGTTGGTCGGCGGTCGAGTAGGCGGTGGCGAGCCAGATGTTCCAGCGCTGGCGCATCGCCGGCGAATCCCAGCCGATCTGGGGTTCATTGAGCAGGTCGTAGGCGAAGATCGCGTTGCGCTGGCGATACCGTTGAGCGAACAAGCGCCAGAAGGTCTCGAGCGCCGTCAAGACTGACTCCTCGGCATAGCGGTCTCCGCGCGCCCATTGCGGGAGCCCCTCCCAATGGTCCGGCCCCGTCGGATGCACATAGAGACCCGCCTCCTCCGCCAGAGCCAGGAACCGATCGAACTTGGCCAGGCCATCCTCCGACAGGACGCCCGGTTCCGTGCAGAAGGAACCGAACGTGAGAAACACCCGCACGCAGTTCACGCCGAGTTCCTTGAGGCGCGCGAAGTCCTCCCGCGTGGCGTCGGGATCGAATTGTTTCCAGACTTGCGGCGCCCATCCTGTGCCGGGCCGGAAGTAATTCACGCCCATCGGCACAAAAGGCTGACCGCGGTCGGTCAGGAAACGGCGGCTGTCGCCCACGAGGATTCGTGGCAGGCGTCCAGGCTGCGAGCCCAGGCGTGTTTGTCTTCCGGGCGGAAAGGCGGGTGCGGGCGCGGACTGACCCTTGATCGGCAACGAGCATAGAAGACTCAACACACAAACCGCGAGAAGCCGCTCGAATTGCATGACCCAAGCTATCAGGCCGGTCGGTTGCCGCAAGGCAATCATCCGCGTCCAACGCCGTTGATCGACGGCGTCTGCACGGCCCACGAAGCCGTGTGAGTGGTCCGGGCTTGCTGTTCAGCGAGGCCGTGCGCCGGCGACGCCAGCCTCCCCGAGAAAGAGGCTTTCGAGTCCCCCGGCGGCTGCGGAGGCAGGCGGCTGGGGGTTGAGCACCTTGGCCAGGTACGCGATGGCGTCGGGGATGTGCTGCACAGAGCGCGGCAGCGTCGCGCCGGCTGCATTCGGATGACCGCCTCCCTGGAGGCAGGCGGCGGTCTTGAGGGCCTCGCCGTTGCGGCTGCGCAGGCTCGCGACCACCGTTCCGTTGCCCCGGCGCATGAGGGTCAGGAGCACCGTGTGGGGTGTGGCCTGTGTGCTGAGGAGTTGATGCACGATCAAATTGCTGTTGCCGACGATTGTGTCGACGTACCCGACGGTGTCGCTCAGGCGGCTGACATGGGTGCGGCTCCACTCGAAGCCGAGCGGGTTCTCGATGCGGCGCTTTGCGGCCATGACTTCGAGCAGCGGATGGTCCACCAGGCGTTCGAGTTCCCCGCCGATCAAGGCGTGCAGGTTCCAGAACTGGTAGGTCTTGACGAGGCTGGCGTAGTCGTTCGCCAGATCGAACTCCGGGTCGTCCACCAGGAAAAGGTCGGCCACATTGTTGAGATGGACCAGGCGATCGAGGGCGGGAGATTCGAGCCCGTGCTGCCGGCAGAGATCGTAGGCCAGAAGGCCAGCCGACTTGCTGGGGTCCAGAATCAGCCGCGCCTTTTGCGGGACGGCCTCGGCCTCGTGATGATCCACAACCAGCCAACCAGCGCGGTCGATTCGTTTGTCAAATCCAAGATCGCAGACCCATGCGGCCGATTCGGGCAAAGGGCGTTGTCGCCACGCATGGCTGTGATAGGCCAGCAGCGGCGCCTCGACGCCAAAAAGGCGCCGGGCCAGGCGCTGCAGCAAAACACCTGAGACCAGGCCGTCCAAGTCGCTTTCGTGCGTGATGATCAATTCGGGCTTCGGCAAGTCAGTCATGTCGCGGGCGAACCTAGCCCGGAACTCTCCCGACCGGCAAGGTGGATCACGCAGGATGGATTACACACGAGCCACGCGCCGGCAGTGAACCCGTTCTTTTGCCTTTCCCGACGTTGGCCGACATCGCACAGTCGTGCGCGATGAGCCTGTCTAATCCGCCTCTCCGACTCGAAGCGCCCGCCGGTCAACTTCTGACGTGCGACCAGGTCCACGCGCTGGTCGCCCAGGCATGTCCGGAGCCGGGCTTCGCCGGCCGGCGTGTTCTTCTGATTGTCCCGGACAGCACGCGGACGGCTCCAGTTGGGCTGCTGTTCAAGGCGCTTCACGGGGCTCTTGGGCGCGCCACTCGGGCATTCGACGTGCTCGTGGCGCTGGGCACCCACCAGCCGATGACCGAGACGGCCATCTGCGAGCGGCTCGATATTTCGATGGCCGAGCGCCAGACGCGTTTTGAGGGGGTGCGCTTTTTCAACCATGCGTGGGACGATCCGCAGGCGCTGCGCGACATCGGCGCCATCCCGTCCGAGGAGATTCTCGCGCCCAGCGGCGGCCTGTTCGCGATGGACGTGAGGGTCGAAGTCAACCGCCGGCTGTTCGACTACGACCAGATCGTCATCGTGGGTCCGGTCTTTCCGCACGAAGTCGTCGGGTTCTCCGGCGGCAACAAGTACCTGTTCCCCGGCGTGAGCGGTCCGCGCATCCTCAACTTCTTCCACTGGCTTGGGGCCGTGATCACGACGCCAAAAGTCATTGGACACAAGTGGACGCCGGTGCGGCGTGTGGTGGATCGCGCCGCCGCGTTGGTGCAGGTCCCCAAGCTCTGCTTTGCGATGGTGGTGGAAGGGGAGGGATTGGCCGGTTTATTTGTCGGCACGCCCGAGGCCGCCTGGGACGCCGCCAGCGATCTTTCCCACAACCTTCACATCCGCCACAAAGACCGCCCGTTTCACACCATCCTGGCCTGCGCGCCGCAGATGTACGACGAGCTTTGGACCGCAGGCAAGTGCATGTACAAACTCGAACCGGTGCTCGCGGACGGCGGCGAACTCATCATTTACGCCCCGCACATCGCCGAGATCTCCGCCACGCACGGGCGCCGGATCGCCGAGGTCGGCTATCACTGCCGGGACTACTTCATGCGGCAGTGGGATCGCTTTCAGAATTGCCCCTGGGGCGTCCTGGCCCACTCGACCCATGTGCACGGGCTGGGCACATTCGAAGACGGCGTCGAACATCCGCGCGCCCGTGTCACGCTCGCCACCCGCATCCCCGAGTCCCTCTGCCGGGCGGTCAACCTCGGTTACCGCGACCCGGACAGCCTTCGGCCCGGGGATTTCGCCGGACGCGAGGTCGAGGGCATCCTCATGGTTCCGAAGGCGGGTGAAATTCTCTACCGCCTCAAGAACCCTCCACCCTGGGCGGCCTGACGCTTGGCCGGCAGTCCCTCGTAAACTGGCCGCAGCTTGTCGGCGTGAGGCGTGTTGTAGTGGTGACGAGGATGGTGTTGCCACCGCGAACTTCTTTGTCCAAGCCGCTCAAGAGTCTTTGGACTTTCTGGGCCACACCTTCCGACAAGGCCAAGACCAGTATGCTGACTTCTGTGCTGAAGCGATGCTGAAAAAGGAGAGTCTATGCTGACTGAGAATGGGGGCTGATTCCGGCATTGCCTTCGAGCCGGTCTGGTGCAGTGTGTGAGGCGTGCAAGCGTCCGTCTCAGTTGGCGCCGTTGAGGGCGTCGCGACCAGGATTCTCCAGACCACCCGGCACAGCCACAAAGACTACACGTTCGACGAGGCCCACGATCCGACGCGTCCGGCGATGTATTGGTTTCAGGAATCGGTCGAGGGCCTGGTTCTGTTTGTGGTTTTCTACACGCAAGCCTGTCGCTGGTCCCAGTGCCTGGGCTGCAATCTGCCGGCCCTGATGTCGGCGCGGCGGGTGGGATTCCGCGCGTTGATGGCCCAGGTCGACAACCTGCTCGATGACCCGGTTGTGGCCGCGAAGGCGTCTGAACTCCGGAAGGTGATCGTCAGCAACAACGGATCGGTCCTGGACCAGGAGACCTTCTCGTCAACGGCGCTGATCTACCTGATCGCCAGGCTCAACCAGCATCTGCCGCACCTGGCGGTGCTCACTTTGGAAACACGGGTCGAGTATGTCGACCTGCCCGAGCTCGAGTTCATCGCGCGCGCTTTGCAGGAGGGCGAAACGCCGACAGCGCTCGAATTGGCAATCGGATTCGAGGCGTTTGACGATCGGATCCGCAACGGGGTTTTCCGCAAAGGCCTCAGGCTGGAGCAATTCGAGGACCTGGTCCGGACCGTGGCTCGATACGGGTTCAGGCTCAAATGCTACTTCATGCAGAAACCGGTTCCGCAGATGAGCGATGAGGCGGGCGTGAAGGACATTCATGCCGCCATCGACTACCTGAGCAGGTGGGCGGGCGAAACTGGGGTTCAGATCAATCTGCATCTGAACCCGACGTACGCGGCATTTGGCACGCCTTTGGAAGCGAGCTTCCGGCGCGGCGAGTTCAGCCCTCCGCTGCTGGCGGATGTGGCGCGCGCCCTGATGCGGGCGGAGGGGCGGCCGATCACGGTCTTCGCCGGTCTGTCCGACGAAGGCCTGGCCTGTCCGGGCGGGTCCTTCGTGCGGCCCGGGGACGAGGGTTGGGTGCGGCGCCTCGACGCGTTGAATCGGACCCAGGACTACGGCGAACTCCGTGCCAGCCTTTCAGACAGGCTCTCGGACAGCGCGTGACGTCGAATGTCGCCGAGTCGCGCGGAAGGAGAAAGGCGCAGTCATCAAGCCAACAAGCCCGGAAAACCGTGTCCCCGTCCCAGCATCTGATTTCGGGGCTATGGGGCTTTCGGCTCGTTTGCCTTGTCGAGTGATCCGGGAGGGGCCTTGGCGTTGAGTTCGGTGAGGACCTCCTCGGTCATATCGGGACCGCCGGAGTTGAACAGGATGACCGGCGTCTGGCTGACGCTTTCGGCCGCGGCGTCGAGGACCAGGTTGTATGCGCCGGCTTTGGCCTTGGAAGTGACCACCTCGATGATCTCGCGCATGATGTTGTCGCGCATTCGCTTGATCTGGTCGGTGATCTGCGTGCGGAACTGCCGGTCAAACTGCTGGATATTCTGCTCGATCTCTTTGATTTCAACCAGTTTGCCCTCGGCGGTCTTCTTGCGCCGGTCGCGTTCCTCGCTCGAGATCGCGGGGTCGCTGGCGCTTTCGCTCATCTTGCGATACTCGTCATTGGCCTTTTGGTAGTCCTCGACCATCTTCTTCCGTTCCTTTTCGAACTCGGCCTGGCGATCCTTGATCGAGACGTCGGACTGCTTGGTCTTCCAGTAACCGTCGAAGACAGTCTTGAGGTTAATGACGGCGACTTTGGGTTGGGCCTGGGCGGTCGGAGTCAGGCCGGTCAAGGCGAGGCCGAGGCAGAGGGCGCTAAGGGAGGGGATGAGCGTTTTCGTGAGCGAGAGGTTCATTCGATGCAGCATTGGGGTTTTAGTGGTTAGTAATCCTCGCGGGTGAAGCCGACGCCAAACTGGAACCGGCCCGAGTCGTCCGTGTAATTGTCGTGGGTGATGGGCCAGGCGTAGTCCAGGCGCAACGGGCCGAGCATGGGAATATTGAAACGAATTCCCACGCCCCAGTTGTCGCTATAGGCGCCGTATGGATGCGGTCCATAGTTGTCAGGCAGTGTGTCGAAACTGTACGAGAGCGGGTACACATTGCCTATGTCATAGAAGACTGCCAGGCGCAAACGTTCAATGAGGGGGATGCTGTATTCGGCCGAGCCGAACCAGTAGGTGCGTCCGCCGATCGGTTCCCTGCCCCGGGAATCGTAGGGGCCAACCTCGCGGAACCTGTAGCCGCGCAAGGTGTACATGCCGCCCAGGAAGAACCGGTCAAAGAGGTGCACCAGGTCGTCGGATCCGTAATTGTCAACGACCCCGATGCGCCCGCTCAACTCGATCACATGCCCGGGGGCCAACCCGCGGATGTAGCGCGCGGAGCGGAGTTGCAGCTTGTAGAAGTCCGTATCCCCGCCCATCGGTCCGCCGGCGATCTCGGATTCAAGCGCGGTGCGCTGGCCGCGGTTGGGAAGCAGCACGCTGTTGCGGGTGTCGTAGGCGATGGAGCCGAAGATCTTCGAGACCAGGGTGTACCCTTCCTCGGCCCGGATTTCCTGCGGCACGGGGTCCTTATCGGGATCTTCGGGTTCGCGGGGCATGTCGACGATGCCGACGTTTTGGATTTCGTAGCCAACGCTTCCGAGCCAGAAGTCGTTCCAGAGCGTGCGCGTCAGACCCACCCGGACGCCGCTGAGCACGGTGTCGTAGATGTCGCTGTAGTAGCTCAGTTCCCGATGGTAGAAATCGGTTGAAAGGGCCAGCTTGCGGTTGAGGAACCAGGGCTCGATGAACGTGAGCAGGAAGTCCTTGCGCTGGGTTCCCATCTGCACCCGCGCCCGAAGCTTTTGCCCCGCGCCTGTCCCAAGGAAATACGGCCACTTGAACAGGTCGAAATTCCCCTGGCTGACCTCGACGAATCCGACCAGTTCATCCACGGAGCTGAAACCGGCGCCCACGCGAAAATCGCCGGTGTTCTTCTCTTCGACCGCAATCACGAGGTTCTTGCGGTCGGGCACATCGGTCGGCTCGGGCTGGGCGTCGATCTTGGCGAAGTAATTGAGGCCGTACAATCGGTTGGTGCTCAGCCTGACGCGCACCATGTCGAAGACCTCGCCCGGATAGACCGCGAGCTCGCGTCGGATCACCTTGTCCTTGGTGCGGGTGTTGCCCTTGATCTCGACCTTCTCGACGTATGACTTCCTTCCCTCGTCAATCTTGTAGGTCAGGTCGATGGCGCCCGCCGCGGTGTTGGGAACGCGCGCCGGAGACACCTGGGCGTCGATGTACCCGCGCGAGCCGTAGAAGTCCTGGACGGCCTCGCGGTCCGTGGCCAGCCCTCGAGGCGTGAACACTTCGCCGGGCCCCATCGAGAGGCCGCGCCGGACCTTGTTGCCCTCGCGGGTGACGGCCCGGGTCTGAATCTCGGTGGCCGGGAAAAGCTTGTTGCCCTCGAAATCCACGGAACCGACCTGGTATCGGGCGCCTTCGTCCGTG
>CAYPUR010000016.1:0-35161 GCA_964413865.1 uncultured Verrucomicrobiota bacterium | reverse complement strand
AAGTTCCCGGCCCTCGGCCGTGTCCGATGAGAACCGTTCCCCGGGCACGACAGCCACCGCCCGGCCTTCCTTGACCCGCAGCCGGAGGGACCTGCGGATGGCCGGCCCCAGCGCGCCGCCCTCGCCGCTCGAACCCCATCCGTGGATCACCTTGAGCACGCGGACACGGCTCCTGCGGGCGGCGCCAATGGCCGCAAGCAACCGCTGCCGCGCCTCGTCTACCCTGGGCCGGCCCGCTTCGAGATTGACCGAACGCATCTTCGGATCTGTTGCATCCCGCTGGTCACAGGCAAGCCGGAATGTCTCATAACGCTCGCGGCGTCTCACCACCGGGAAGATGACAACGAAATCCGGGCTGTGGCTATGCCCACGTCTCCAACAGACCCCACATTTGAATGTGCCTTCCTCGTGGATGATGCACTGATTCACCAGGTCGCTGTTCACGACCGCATATTCAAACCGCACGGCACAGTCGGCAGCGTTGGCTTTTCGAGTCACAGATGCCTGCCTCGATGCGCAGGCCATTCAAGCGCAAACAAGCCCAGGCTGTCACTTGCTTCGATCCGAAAGGTTGACGACGGCTCGCGCCCGGTCGGTCTCAGAGCGGTTTTCCCTGGTATTCGCCGGTGAGGCTGTGCAGAAACGCGACCACGGCGGCGTACTCATCCGCTGTGAATGTCTTGCCATTCTGGTATTTGGCCATGACGCGCACCGCCTCCTGCAACTCCGGGGTCGAGCCGTCGTGGAAATAGGGAAACGTCTTAGCGACGTTCCGCAGGGTGGGCACCTTGAGCTTGTGCAAGTCCTTCTCCGATTTCGAGACGCTGATCCGGCCCTTGTCCGCGTCCGTCACCGGACCGCCACGGTCCTTGAAGTAATCGAGGTGGCGGCCCATGCGTTCGAAGGAGCCGCCCCCGAGCAGCACGCCAGAGTGGCAGGTGGCGCATCCCGAATCGAGGAACAGCTTGTAACCCCGCTTCTCATTTGCCTCAAGCGCCTCGGCATCGCCCGCCAGGTACTTGTCGAACCGCGAATGTGGGGTCAGCAGAGTGCGCTCGAAGGAGGCAATGGCATCGGTGATCGTCTTCTCGCTGAAGCCCTCGGGGTAAGTCGCCTTGAACTCCTGGGCAAAGGCCTCGTCGGCCTCGAGCTTGCTCACGATCTGGGGCCAATTCGAGTCCATCTCGATCGGGTTAGTGGGCGGGCCGCCGGCCTGGGCTTCGAGCGTCGCCGCGCGGCCATCCCAGAACTGGGTGAACTGAAAGGCCGCGTTGAAAGTCGTCGGGGCATTGATGCCGCCTTTCTGACCGCGGACGCCTTCCGAGACTTTCTCCTGGTCCGTGCCACCCTTGGCGAGGTCGTGACACGAGGCGCATGAAACCGTGTCGTCGCCAGATAACCGTTTGTCACTATAGAGCTTGCGGCCCAACTCCACCTTCTTGGGATCGACCGGCAACGTCGCCGGCAGGGGGGGGATCAGCGCGGCGCGCAACTCTTCCGGTATGCCGGCCCATGCATGATGCCGGGCGCGGCTCTTGGCAACCCATTCCCTGATCTCGGCCTTCTCGCCGGCAGTCAAGCTGCTCGTCCAGTGGGCGGCCAGGTAGGTCGCGGGCGGCATGTGTCCGAGGGTGACTTCCCGCTCGATCTTTGCCAGGGCGGGCTCCGAGACCCGCGCATTCTCGCCGGGGAACAATTCGTCGACCAGGTCCATGTTGCGCAAGCCGCCATCGATGTCTTTGGCAATCACCGCCGAGGCCAGAGGGAGTTTCGCGTAGAACGGCGAGGGTGTCCCTGGCACATGACAGTGGGCGCACTTCGCCTCGAACAACGCCGCCAAGTGCGCCATCTCGGGGTCTTCCACCGGTTTGGCGGCCAGCGCGGTTCCGCTGGGCTTGCCGGCGATCATGTTGATGATTGGGACCGCCAGTGCGGCCACGACAAGGATGCAGACCAGAATTAACAGTCTCTTTCGCATAATTCGCCTTTGTGCCAGGCCCCGAACTCGAACGGACGGGGACCGTTCAGCGCCTTCGATCGGCCAGATCGTTGCATAGCCAGTCTGATCGGGCAAGAACCGACTGTGTCCAAGTTACATTCCCGCTCCTGTTTGACCGTGAGGAGACATGCACAGCAAGTCGTCTCTCGACTGCGAGACGATGGGGTCGCATCTAAATAGTTGACAAATGGATGCGCGCGGAGCGGACGCATCCTTGGATTTCCTTCCGTAGCGATTTCGGCCAGGCCGGAGCGGAGCTTTGGCTTTCGCTTGGCGGCGGGCGCTTACTTCAAGGCCGAAATCACGGCATCGAACGCGGGCTTCGTCTGGAGCGTCCGGTCGAACAGGAGGGGGTGGTTCGCGCGCTCCCACGGGAAGTGGTTCAGCCAACTCTGCCCGTCGTGGAGGTTCCAGAACGACACGCGCGCGATGACATCGGCGTGCGTGCGAAACAGCCGGAACAACCGCCCGTATTGCTCGGCTTGCCTTTCGAGAATTTCCGGCGGGCAGCCGTCCCGATACGGATCGAAACGCGCCAGTTCCTCGCGCCGCTTGCCGCCGTCCGCCCACCATTGCCACCGCTGCACGACATCGATGTCCAATTCCGACACCACGACCTTGAGTCCCAATGCGCGCACCGCGCGGAGCATCTCCTCGATGTCCTCGAAAGGGATCCGATCCAGCTCGTAGTGGCCCTGCAAGCCGACGGCATGGACCGGGACCCGGCGCTCGCGCAGGGCCCGCAACAGCCGCATCTGCTTCTCGCGCTTGCCGGGCAGTTCGTTGTTGTAGTCGTTGTAGACGAGCAGGGCGCCGGGATCGGCCGCGTGCGCCCACTCGAACGCGCGGCTGATGAACTCCTCGCCGCATGCCGCGCTCCAACCCGAGGCCCGCAGGAAATTCGTGCCATCGTCGAGCGCCTCGTTCACCACGTCCCACATCGCCATCCGCCCGCGGTAGCGCCCCGCCACGGTGTCGATGTGCGTCTTCATGCGGGCCAGAAGCAGTTCGCGGCTGGCGGCGTTCGTCCCGTCACGAAAGAACCAGGGCGGGGTGCGGTCATCCTTGGCCCAGACCAGGCAGTGGCCCGCGACATCGAGTCGATTCGTGGCGGCGAACCCCACAAACGCGTCGGCCAAGGTGAAATTGAAGAGTCCCTCCGCGATCTGGACCGGATTGGGCTTCAGGCAGTTCTCGGGCGTCACGGCACTGAAGTGCCTGGTGAGCAGGGGCCAATCCGCCGGGTGTTGCGGAATCCGGTCGCTGATTCCGACACCGATCGTGAACAGATCCGCCGCGGCGTCGCGCAACGAGGCGGCGGTGCTCGGCTCCGCGCCACGTGCAGGGGAGGCGCCCCCCAACAGGGTCACGACGAACGGCACGAGCACTGGCAATACGCTTTTCACGGCTCAATCAAAGCACGCCGCATCGACGACTGAAAGCGCGTGTTTGATGAGGCACACAAGAACGACAGATGTTTGACAGACCGATCCGGCATCTCGGGTTCCGGGACCCGCCCCGCGCCGTGCGGGCGCAGTTCTCTTGTTTTTTCTTTAGAGTCACTTGACAACACCATGACAACCCCTCATATTGTCATCCGTTAGAGTTATGTTGGTAATGAGGCAAGAGAATGGTAGTGCGGCGGGATCGGGTTCGGCGGTTCGAGCCCGGGTCTGGCGGCCGTGACCAGTCACAGGACAAGACAATCAATCAGCAATCTGGAAAGGAATCCTATGAACAAAATGATGAAGTATGTGGCGGTGTTGGGCGTTGCGGCGGCGGTTTCGACGGTCGTGATCGCGGGCGAGTGCAAGACCGAATGTGCTGAGGCCTGTGCGAAGGCCTGTCCGGCCAGTTGCGCCGAGGCGTGTCCGTGCCCGGCGAGCAGTGCCGCCAAGGCGTCGTGCGCCGACTTGAAATGCGACAAGCTGACCAAGGTCGAGTACAAGCTGACCGGCCTGACATGTCCGGACCAGGCGGCCAGGGTGACGAAGGCGGTTGCCGGTTTGGACGGCGTGGTCGAGCCGAAGGTGTGCGCGAAGTCGGGCAAGGCGGTGATGGCCATTGACGCGAAGCGGGTCAAGGACGCTCAACTGGTGGCGGCGATCGAGCAAACGGGGTTGAAGGTTCAGAAAGAGGTTTTGACCGTGAAGGTCAACGGACTGAAGTGCGAGGATTGTTCGGCGAAGGTGACGCAGGCTGTTGCCGCCGTGACGGGCGCGAAGGCGGAGGGTGTTTGTCACCAAAGCGGCCAGGCGGTGGTCTCGTTTGATCCGAAGAAGGTCTCGCGCGATCAGGTGCTCGCGGCCATCAACCGGACCGGATTCAGCGTTGTTCCATAATCAGCCAACTCCGGTTGGCGATCGAATCGAGCCGGCGCCCGCGAGGGCGGCCGGCTCTTGCTTTGGCGAAACGTGCCCGTCGGGCAGGCTCGTCCTCGAGTCCGCGGGCAACCTGACCTATAACGCCGCCTGGGGCTCTCGGTCCGGCGGGCGGCGGAGGGCATCCTCGCGCTCGAGAAAGGTGACGGCTTCGGCCAGAACGGCGTTCACGGTCGGGATATCCAAGTCGCGCGTCTTGCCCAAGTGATCCCCGTCGTACCATCGGATGGTTTTGGGTTCGCGGGCCGCTTCCTGGAGGGCGCGGGCGCACTCGGGCGGAATCACCGTGTCCGCCCTGCCGTTCTGGATCAGAACCGGTCTGGGGGCGATCGCGCCGGCATATCTGACCGGATCCCAGACGCTGGTGAAGTACCAGGTTGGCAGCCACAGCAGATGGCGCCACTTCCCCGCGGCCTCGATCACGGTGGGCGAGGAGAGCAGGCAGAGGAGGCGTCCGCCCCCATAGACCAGCACGGCGGCGCGAATGCGCTTGTCAAAGGCTGTGGCGGTGCTCCCCGTCATGGCGCCGTAGCTGGCCCCACAGAGGTAGATGCGGTTGGTCGCGATGTCGGGTCGGGTGACCAGGCAATCGATCAGGCGCCGGGTGTCGTTGACGGTTCTCGAAGCCCGGACGCGGAAGGCCTCGAGCCCCGCAAGTCCGCCCGTCACTTTCCGCTCGCCCCGCATCCATTGGTCGAAACAAACGAACGCGAATCCGGCTTGGACGAATGGTTCATCGAGTTTGTGCCGCGCCATGAACTCCTTGTCGTTCCCGATCCCGTGCAGGAACACCACGCAGGGGAAAGGACCGGGCGCGTTCTTTGGCGTCGCCATCACAGCCGGGACGCGGTCGCCCCGTGCGCCTGCGTAGTAGAACTTCGTCCAAGTGTAAGCCTGTTTATCCTCGACCAGGGCCACCTCGAAGTTCAAGGGTGCGTTTGGGTCGTAGCCGTCGAAGTAAGAAGCATCCAGCCACACTTTGCATGCGGCAAGGCCGCCCACGCACACCAGCGCGGCAATGGCAAGAAACCTGGCGAACTGCTTGGTCGTTCTGTTCCGCATAACTCACATCGCGTTGTGGCCCCTGCGGGCTGATTCCCGGTTTGCTGCTCGTAACTTCGCCGCGGGAGAGTGGGGACGTCCTGGCCCCGGCCAAGGGGGTGCGGAATGTGTTCGCGGGTGACGAGGACCTGCCTGCCGACAGGCAGGCGTCGCCGCTCCGGCGTGGAGGTTGGCGCGGTTGCTCGAGCGTCTGTTCGAGGCGGTGGTGCTGATTGAAGAGGCGCAATTTAGAGCAGCCAGGCGTTGACCATCGCCGCGAGCAGGCCTCCGGCGACCGGCCCCAGGACCGGCACCCATGCGTAGTTCCAATCGCTGTCCCGTTTGCCCGGCACCGGCAGCAGAGCGTGGGCAATGCGCGGCCCGAGATCGCGCGCCGGATTGATGGCGTAGCCGGTCGTGCCGCCCAGGGACAAACCGATGCCGAACACGAGCAGGGCAACCGGAAGCGCGCCCAAGGTGCCGAGGCCGACGGGGATCTCGGCCACGGCGCCGGCAGCCGATGGAATCTTCACCGTCGGATCGGTCATTAGAAACACCGGCAGGACCAACAGGAACGTCCCGAGTGTCTCACAGAAGAAGGCCTGAGGCAGGCGCCGGATATTCGGCGCGGTGCAAAAGCAGGCCAGCTTCAGGTCGGCGTTGTCCGTGACCTTGAAGTGCTCGCGGTAGAACAGAAAAACCAGATTGCCACCCAGCACGCCTCCCAGCATCTGGGCGAGCAGATAACCGGCCACCTGGCTGCCCGCCAGCTTCCCGGCTGCGGCCATCGCCACCGTGACGCCAGGATTGAGGTGGCCGCCGCTGAACGGCGCCGAGCAGAACACGCCAACAAACACGCCGAGCCCCCAGCCCGCCGTGATCACAATCCAGCCGCCGCCGCTTCCCTTGGTGCGGCTGAGCATGACGTTGGCGACGACGCCGTTGCCGAAGATGACCAGAAGCGCGGTTCCGATGAATTCTGCGAGATAAGGGTTCATGTGTTGACATTCAACAGTTTGATGCGCATTGGCCCCATGAACCAGAAACGTTCCACGTCCAACTCCCAACGTTCAACTCTATACTCTCGTCGAGTGTTCCTCCCAATCCAGGGCGCGCCGCAGCGCCTCGGTCCAGCGGCCGCGTCGGTGCGCCGCCTCATCGGCGCTCATCCTCGGTTCGAACACCCGGTCGATCTGCCAGGCGCGTCCGACTTCCACGCGGTCTCTCCAGAAACCGACGGCGAGGCCGGCGAGGTACGCGGCGCCGAGGGCGGTGGTCTCGATCACTTTGGGCCGCGCCACCCGCGCGCGCAGGATGTCCGACTGGAATTGCATCAGCAGATCATTGGCGCATGCCCCGCCGTCGGCCCGCAACTCATGGATGGGGACGCCGGAGTCCTGGCGCATGACGTCGAGGATATCCGCGACCTGGAAGGCAATGCCTTCGAGCGCCGCGCGCGCGAGGTGCCCGGCGGTGGTGCCGCGCGTGAGGCCCGTGATCGTGCCGCGCGCGTATTGGTCCCAGTGGGGCGCGCCCAGGCCCGCGAACGCCGGGACGAGATACACATCGCCGCAGTCCGGCACGGTGGCGGCAAGCCGCTCGATCTCGGCCGAGGACTTGATCAGGCCCAGTCCATCGCGCAGCCATTGCACCACGGCGCCCCCGATGAAGACACTCCCTTCGAGGGCGAAATCGGTCCGCCCGCCCGCCTGCCAGGCCACCGTGCTGACGAGCCGATGTCGCGAGGCGACGGGTTTCGGGCCGACGTTCATGAGCATGAAACACCCGGTGCCGTAGGTGTTCTTGGCCTGGCCGCTTTCAAAGCAATTCTGTCCGAAGAGCGCCGCCTGCTGGTCGCCCGCGATCCCGGCGATCCGGATGGGGGCCTCGAACACGCCATCCGCGGTCTCACCGTACACTTCGCTCGAAGACCGGACTTGAGGCAGCACCTCGCGCGGCACTCCCAGGATGCCGAGCAATTCGTCGTCCCAATCGCCTGTATGAAGGTTATAGAGCATCGTCCGCGACGCGTTGCTGGGGTCGGTCAGGTGAAGCGCGCCTTTGGTCAAACGCCACAGCAGCCAGGTGTCGATCGTGCCAAACGCCAGCTCGCCCCGGCCCGCGCGCTCTCGGGCGCCGGGAACGCGATCGAGGATCCAGCGCAGTTTGCTCCCCGAGAAATAGGCGTCGATAACCAGCCCGGCCTTCTCCTGGATGACCGCCTCGTGGCCCGCGCGCTTGAGGTCGTCGCAGAATCGGGCCGTGCGCCGGTCCTGCCACACGATCGCGGGGTGAATCGGCTCGCCTGTCCGGCGGTCCCAGACGACCGTTGTCTCGCGCTGATTGGTGATGCCGATGGCCGCGATGTCCCCGGGCTTGAACCCCGCCTGGGCGAGGGCCTCGCGCGCGGTCGCGAGCTGCGACTCCCAAATCTCGCGCGGGTCATGTTCGACCCATCCGGCTTGCGGGTAGGACTGTGTGAACTCCTTTTGGGCAAGGCCGCGCACTCCTCCGTCGTGGTCAAAAACAATCGCACGCGAGCTGGTGGTGCCCTGATCGAGGGCGAGAATGGCTTTCATCATCAATTTGGCGAGAGCGTGACGCGGGGCTGGCCCTGGAACGAGGCGTCCGGCGTCGGAGGCGGAACAACGAAAAGGCGCTCGGGCGACACCTGGCCGGATGTCCGAAGGTATGTCTGCACAGCCTGCACACGCGTTTGGATCAACTCGCGCAGGCGCTCCGGCGGCACATCGGTTCGAGTCGCCAGAAGCGCCTCCATCGCGTCGATCGTCAGCGCCGCCAGTCCCGGGTTCGCTTCGAGCAGGGCCGCATCCGCCTTGGCTTGCCGCCGCGCCTGGGCCAGGGCGGCCCGTTCCTGTCTGGACTTGAACAATCCAGTCAGAGGCGAAAAAACGCCGAGGCCTCGAGCCGGCTTTCGAGCCGGCGCGACGACGTTGGTTGCGGTGCGCTGAGCCAGGGCCTCGAAGGCGTCGGTCAGGTTCGTGCCGAACGTCTTGCTCACAAGCGCGCGCAACAGGCGTTCCTGGTCGGCTGGCTCGGGCTCAAACCCATCCACATCAGGCGGGCTCCGTCCGATGGCCGACAACTCACCGAGGCGCGCCGCCTTGACCTGGCTTTGCACCAGGCCGCGCGCCAGGGCGTCGCGGTCCGCGGCCGGATCGATCGAGCCGGCGATTTCGAGGTTGAGGGCGGGGCGCGCTTCGAGCGCCTTGACCAGTTTGTCGAGTTTGTTGGTTTCCCCTTCGCGCATGACGGCCTGGCCCGACGCGAACTCGATGAAGCTGAGTTCCTCGCCGCCGCCAACCAGTGCCCCCAGCAATTTGAACGGCGAGGCGGCCGCCTTGACGATCATATTGACGATCACCTTGAGCACGATCGGCAACACGCTGAACTCGGGATCGTCCAGCCGCCCGGACACCGGCACGTCCAACTCGATCAGCCCCGAGCTGTCTTTCAGCAGCGCAACCGCCAGTTTCACCGGCAACTTGGTCGCGTCGGGGCTCGCATTGCGCGGGCCGAGCATAAGTTGCTCGATCCGGACTAGGTTCAAGGCCTTGAGCTCGCCGCCCGCGATGGCATAGGCGAGATCGAGCGAGAGCCTGCCGCGGTTCAGCGGATGCCCGGCGTACTTCTCGAGGTAAGGCGTGAAAGGCGTCAGTTGGAGATTCTGGTTGGTGAAGACAAGGTTGAGCGAGAGATCGCGCGCCAACGGGTTGACCGTCCCCCGCAGACCGAACGGCGAGGCCTCGTCGATCTTGCCCGACAGATCGACTTGGGCCTGCGCGTCCGACTTCGAGGACAAGCCCTTGACCGTGCCATCGAGCTGCATGACATCAAACAGGCAGGGCGGCTGGATCGACCGATCTTCGAGGTGAAAAGCCGCTCCTTCAATTCGGAGTTCCCCCAGCCGAATCGGCAACGGCTCGGCGGCGGGCGCGTCGGCGGCGGGCGCCGGCGCGTCCGCGGACGCGGGTGCGGCATTGGTGTCGGATTTGCGCGCCACCGTAAGCCAATTCAGGCGCTTGTCCGGCCCGACGAGCGCGTTCGCTTTCAGACCGGCCAACCGCACTTGGTCAGCGGCGATCTGTGTAGGCGCGACCCCCAGATCGATGCCGCTCACGGATAAACCGCTCCAGCGAACGAGTTCTTCGTTCAAAACGGGGTCGGCGGCGGCGAGATTCGTCAGAGTGACGCCGCCGGCGAAATGCACCTTGGGATTGCCGGCGGATCGAGGATCGAATTCGACTTTCCCGTTCAACGCGAGCATGCCGTTGGTCAGACTCAGGTTGGCGTATTGGCCGATCCAGGGCTGGAACGTCGGCAAAGGGAGATCGTCGACCTCGACTTCAAGGGCGCCGGCAGGAGTGAAGGGGAGAACCGAACCGCGGGCCTTCACCGCGCCCGCCTGGTTCACGCGCGCGGCAAATTCGACTTCAACCGGCGCATTGCTCGGGAACTGCGCCCCGCGCAGCGCCAGCGCCAGTTGGTCAATCTCCATCACGCCCGGCGTCGGCGTTTGCCGGTCCTCGATCCGGATCCCGCAGTCCCGCAAGGCGAACTCGCTTAGAGCGGCCCGCCAATCGCCCGCTGCGTCCGGTTTGCAGGCAGGCGCCTCATTGGCCTCAGGCGCGGCAGCGGCGGCGGCATTCGTCGAAACCACCAGCCGCATCAGGTCAATCGTCCCGTCCGCTTCACGCCGCGCCCTGATCCGTGCCCCCTCGGATTGAATCGCGCCGACACGAATCGCCTTGTCCGACAGGCTCGCGAAACCGTCCTGGACAAAGAAGGCCGGCAGTTGCAGCACCGCCTCGTCCGCAGCGGGCGATTTGACCTCAAGGCCGGCAACGCGCAGCACGAGATTCGAGACCGAGATTTCGTGCGCGCCGCCGCGGATGCCGTAATTCAGATCGGCCGAGAGGTCGCTCTTCCCCGTCTCGATCCGGCCCCGGAAGAAGGGTTTAACGTACGGCTGGTATTTCTTTATATCGAGACCCGCGAGTTTTAGGGTGCCCGTGCCGCGCGGTGGGTTGATCGAGTAGCGGGCATCGAGTTTGATGGTCTCACCCGCCTCGGTCGCCAACTCCGCCAGCACACTCGCCTCCGACTCGGGCCGGGTTTTGAAACCCTCGATGTGGATCGACATCGGCTCGATTCGAGTGCGGAACGGGCCGGAGACCGTCTGATCTTCGAACTCGATCGCGGCCTTCTCCAGGCGGTAGTCATCGAGGGTGAATGCCCACGGCGGCCCGGAATCGGTGTTGGCCTGCCCCTGGGGCTGGGCGGACGTCATGCGCCTGAGCACCAGGGAGGGGATGTTGATGCTTCCATCGGGCCGGCGCCGAACGAGCGCTTTCGGTCCGCTCACCGTCAGCGAGCGGACGGAGATCGCGCGGGCGCGCCAATCCAGCGCGCCTTCGCGCAGGTCATAGCTCGGCATGGTCAACACCGCCTCGCCTGTGTCGGGGTCCTTGAGTTCGACGTTCGCAACCGTGACCGCCAGGTTCGAAACGACCAGATCCATGCCGTTGGTGGCCAGCGCGAACCGGTAACTGCCGGTCACGTCGAGCGTGCCGTCCGCGAGCTGCGCCCTCGTGTAGTCCTCGATATACGGCGCGTGTTTGGGGAGTTGAAACCCCCGCACACTCAGCGTTCCGCTCGAACTGAGCGGATGGGCCGTCACGGTCCCTCCCCACGCCAGGCCGCGCCCGCTCTCGCTCCATGCCTCGAACGCATAGGGCGACTCGCGATCCCGCCGCGTGGTGAACCGGTGAAGATCGAGATTGATCGGCGCATACGCGGTGCGGAACGGTGTCTTGCGGGTCAGATCGGCAAAACCGACGTAGCCGTTGGTCACGACGAGACTGTGGATAAGAATCCGCGGCGGGCCGGTTTGACCTTCCGTCTTGGGAGGCGCGGGGGGATTGGTCGATTCGATCAGATTCGCGAAGTTGAACCGGCCATCCTCGCCCAAAACCAGATCCGCGCGCGGCCCTGTCAGCCTCACCTCGTCGAATGTCCATGCCCACCGGAACAGGGACGAGAGTTGAAAGTTTGCGTAGAACTCCTCGAACGCGGCGAACGGCTGCCGGTTTGTCTCCGTCAGGGCCAGCCCGCGCACGGTGAGCGAGAGCGCGAGCGGATTGCATGTCACTTGCCGGACGACTGCCTGGCGATGCGTGAGCGCGGGGAGTTGCCTCAACAGTTGCCACTTGATGAGGGCAGGCACGAGGAGAAAACCCGCCACAACGTAGAGTGCGCACCCAGCCGCGCCGATCCACACCCACTTCCGGCGCGCTCTCGAATCCCAGAAACGGGCCGCCATGTTCCGGATCCCGAGCATGTCGAACGCACTATGCCAAAGCCCGGACGCCCCGCGCAAGTTCGTTGACGAAACGGACGGCGGCACTCAGCACCAATTCATTGCTTCGCTTTCTCAATGAGACTGGATTTCTGATCTCCAAGGAACTTCGCCGCCTTCTCAAGATGCGCTTTCGCTTTTGACGCATCCTTCTCCGTGACCAACACCGTCAACTTGAAACAACCATCGGAGAACCGTCCGTCTCGGGTTCTGCTGATGGCGCCCGGTTCCCAAGGATACTTTCCATCCGGGCCCGCGGAGAGGGGCACGCCGGGAAACCAGCCGGCCTTCTGGCCCTTGAAATCGGTCAGCGGCTGGGGATTCGACAGGTCATAGTCCGTAATGTCGAAGGAGGAGAAGGCGATCCGTTCCTGATGAGCGACACGCTTCTCGTTGATCCACATCGCATCGACCGCGATGTTCACCGTCACATCAATCCTGCCCGCGGTGTTGACGACCTTGGCCTTGGCCTGGCGCAGAACGAACGAGGTCGGGCTGATGATGAACATGCGCTTGCTTTCCGACGGCTCGAACGAACACACCAACTCCATCGCCGGGTTCGTTGCGGTCGAGAACTGTTCGGTCAGACGGTACAAGGTGAATCCATCGTAGTTCTGGCGGAGTGTCACCTGTCCGCTTGTCGCCTGGAGAGTCCAGAAATCCGACCGGTAATCGACTTGGCCGTATTGGCGTTCAAGCTTCCTGGCTTCCGCTTCAATGCTCCCCTTCACCAGGTCCACTGCAACCCCCACGAGCGCGCCGACCGCTTCGGAGGGGAGTGCAAGAGTCCGTGTGTCGCTCCGATGCAACTGCAGCACCACTTCGCCAGTGATGTGATTCGAGTTTCGATGGGCGATGCAGCCGGTCAGGCATCCTGTAGTGAGAATCGCGACGAGTGCGATTGAGCCCGTTCTGCGGAGTCCTCTTTTCATGACGTGACTGTCCTTTCGTGTTGCGTCCTCGCTTCGGCCGGTGTTGGTCGCTCCCAAACGCCCCGACGTCGCCTGAGGCGCATGGTCTGGATTGGTTTCGGGGGAGGACGCGTCTGCGCAAGACCTTTTGCGGCTTCAACTGGCCGTCAGTCATGCGTGGGTGAATCGTACTGCATCTCATCGCCTGACGGCAATCAATTTGCCACGACGCGAACGGCGAGGTTGCGAAGCGTCCTGGAGCGCCGCCTGGCAGCCGGCTTAACGCGCCCGCCGGTCCGGGGCATGGCAAGGACGGAGGCCTGATGGGGCGTTCCGTTGCCTTTTCGAGTTTCTCCTCATTTCCACTCATGCGGCGGGCGGAAGGGGCGCGCAGCCGACGCGAATCGTGTCGGTGAGGCGAGCACGGGATGACAGGTCTTGCGGCCAATGACCGCCGCTCCCCTGTCTCGTCGCAGAGAAAAGAAGGACTCATTCGGCAGCATCTTGACAGCATTATGATCGTGCATCATGATGCGGCGATGAGAACGACGGTCACATTGGATGAAGATGTCGAGCGGTTGCTGCGCGAAGCCATGCTCCGGTCGCGATGCGGGTTCAAGGAAGCCCTCAATGCCGCCATTCGCACGGCGCTGGGCCGCCAGGCCGCCAGAAACAGGCGCGTTCCGTTTGTCCTCAAGGCCCGGCCGATGGGCTTGCGGCCCGGCCTCGACCCGGCGGGCTTAAACAAACTGGCCGATGAATTGGAGGTGGACGCCTTTCTGGCGAGAGCTCCGAAGCCGAAAGCGAGATGATCATCCCCGACATCAATCTGCTGCTCTACGCCTACGACACGGATTGCCCCTATCACGCCAAGGCGGCGGCTTGGTGGGAGCGCTGTTTGTCCAGCACGGAACCGGTTGGCCTTGTGCCGGTCGTTGTTTTCGGATTCGTGCGGATTGGCACCAACGCGCGGGCCTATCAGCATCCGATGGCTTCGAGTGAGGCGGTCGGCCACGTTCGTTCCTGGCTCGAGCAGCCGCCGGTCGAGTTGCTCGATCCGGGTTCCCGTCATGTCGAAGATGTGCTCAAGCTGCTGGAAGGCTTGGGCACGGCGGGCAACCTGGTGAGCGATGCGCAAATCGCGGCGGCAGTCCTGCACCACGACGCGGTGCTGCATACCACGGACGCCGACTTCATCCGGTTTGCCAACTTGCGTTGGTTCAATCCCATTTCGGGCGTGGCTTCGGTTACGGCCGCACCAACCGGAAGAACTCCATCAGGTCCCCCAGCGGCAGTGTGACCGTGATTGCTGTCTCCGAACCGGGCACGTTTTGCCAAGCGGGGTTGGTGAGACTTGAGGTCCGCTGGAGCTTGGCGCCGAGCGCGGTGGCGGGCCATTCGAGCCGCAGACCGGACGGCCTCAACGCGACGCTGAGCCTGAGCAGCACGCCCGGATCGAACTCGTAGGCGCCCATGTCGAACCGGGGGATCCCGTCCCCGTTGCAGTTGTTCAGCGTGCTCGCAGACGCTCCGCCGCCGTCCCACGAGGCCGAGTTGGCCGTCAGGGTGCAGTTGGTCAACACCCCACCCGACTCGCACCACGCCCCGCCACCGCTCAGTTCCGCATCGTCGGCCCCCGAATCCGCCCGGGTGTGCCCGTTGGTCAGCGTGAACCCGCTCAAGACCGCGTTCTTCCCCACATACACGCACCGAATCGCGCCATCCCCGTTATTCGTCGTGCCAGGCGCCGGTTGCCCGACGATCGACGTCACCAACGGCCCGTTCGCGCTGCGCACTTCCACCCCCTCGGAGAGCACCACCCGGTTGGTCATCGTCCAAAACGACCGCGCGCTGGTCGGGCGGCAGGTCCATCGCCGCGTCAAAAAGGGCGGCTTCCCGCTGGTGCGATTCGCTCGTGGGCATGGGATGGCGATATTGCGTTTACCCCATAGAGCGAGATTCGGGAAGAAAAAGGGCCAGCGGCGCTCTGTCGCGCCGCCGCGGGCCAATCACCGGCAACCTGTAAGCCTGGCACGCAGGTCATCGTTCATCCCGTTTGTAGGTGACGATCGCGGCGCCAGGCCGTTGGGGAATCTCGACGCGCAAGCCCGGGTCGATCAGTTCTCGGCCGGTAGTCACGTGTGGCACGTTGCGGTCGAGGTCTGTGACTGTGTAACGCGCGTTCGGCTCGAGGCCGCGCAGCCGGAACCGCTGGAAATCATCGGCACAGAACCGGCGGAAAGCCTGGACCAGGCCGGTTCCTTCTTCTGGGCGGTCGAACTGCCATGCGATCCAGGCGTTGGGCTCCTGACTATAGGGTGTGAGCGGGTAGTAGTCGCCATAGTAGTTGGGTGCGACCTCTCGCCACTGCCCGATGAGTTTGCGCACGGTGCTGTAATCGATGTCTGTGCGGCGGGCGTCCCAGGTACAGAGCACGGACGGCTGCATAAGGCTGCGAAAGCCATAGGGATCGGTGCTATGTGTGCAGTGGCCGAAGAACGGGATCCAATGGGCAATGCCGTAGGTGATGCACTGGCTGCCGACGGGTTCATAGTAGAAATCGCTTCGGTGCAGCGGCACGGCACGGCGCAGGGTCTCGAGATCATTTCGCCGGCCACCGGACGCGCACGAGTCGATCAGCATATTGGGATGGCGCTGGCGCAAGGCGTCCCAGAAGGCCAGATAGCCTTCGACGTGGCGGATCTCAGTTATCCCTTGGCGGGTCTCGGTATCGGCCGCGCGCCAGTAAGCGAGCGGGTCCATATTGAAATCCTGGCGGTAGAGATCGATGCCTTCGTCAGTGATGAGCTTGTCGAAGTGGTCGGTGGCCCATTTGAGGGCTTCAGGATTGCCCAGGTTGAGCAAGCCGCCGTTCGTGCCGCCCAAAACCCAGTCCGGGCGCTCGTTGGCAAGCCAGGTTCCGGCCGCGACACGCTCCGGCTCGAACCAAAGGATCGTTTTTACTCCATGGCTATGGGCGAAATCAGAGACCTCGCGAAGGCCGTTCGGGAAGCGGGTTCGGTCGACTTCCCAGGTTCCCACCTTTGGCCAACCCTGGCCATCGTTGAGATACCACCCGGCGTCCATCCACCAGTAGTCCAACCGGATATTCTCCTCGATGTACCGTTTGAGAAAGGTCAGTTCGTCGGTGTTCTTGATGATGAGATTCGGAAAATAATCGCCACAAAAGCCGTTCAGTTGCGGGGGCGGAAGCCGCCCGCCGGGTCGGGGCAGATTGTGCGCGACCATCCATCGCCGCCAGAGGTTTTGGCCGCGAATCCAATCGCCGTTGTAGAACTGGAGGACGATGAGTGGCGTTCGGACCTCTTCGCCGGGGTGCAGCTTGAAATGGGTCAGTTCCTGCCCTGCCCGGATCGAGAGTCCGGCGCCCGCATCCCGGTTGAACTGGGCCGCCCATTGTCCAGGCCAGCCAACCACCACAATGGCGCCTTGATCGATCCAATCGACATTGAAATAGGACAGGTCCTTGTTCGTCGGCCGTCCCCCGGCGCCCGAAAACTTGGCTTGAGCTGACGGGCCCAGCACCGTGCAGAGAGGTTGGTAATCGGTGCCGTCTGAGGGGGCGCCTTTGGCGTGGTGCAGGATGAACTCTTCCTGCGCGGAGCGCGTCAGCCAGGTATCGAGCGCCTGGATGTCCGACAGGATGGGGGTATCGTCCTGCCCGGTGTTCTTAAGGGTCAGGGTCCATTCAACGGCGGGAAAATCGGCATACTCGATCGCCACGCAACGGACCACCAGACCCGTGTTTGGGTCCGTGTACGTGAGGGTCCGCTGGGTACGGGCCCGATCGAGGCTGGTGACTCCGCGCTTCGCCGGCCAAGTGCTCAGAAACACTGCGGAAGACTTGCCGCCGTAATTGAACGAGAACGGAGGCTCCGCGAACGTCACCGGCAGATCCCCCAGCCAGACCTCGCTGCCGTCAGCCAGGGTGATCCGGGCATCAGCCCAGTCCGATTGATCGGAGCTAATACCGTCGCCACCGTCGGTGACCTCGAACACGAACTCCCTGGCCCCGGCGAGATCGACGGACACTGGCACTGCCGGCATCCCTTCACGGACGACCTCTGAGCGGAAGGCTTCTTTCCCGGAGACGTGAACAACGAATGCGACACTGCCACCGCCGCCGGCGGTCTGCGGGTTGCTGTCAACTCCAACAACAGCAGACAACTTCTGACCTGGCCCCGGCAGGCGGACCAGGATCTTGCTGTAGGCATGGGTAAAGATGCCCCGGCGATACGGCTTGCCGCTGAGCTTGAGGGACGCCCCGTTCCTGCTATTGCGTTGCACGGGGTCATGGCTGGCGAGCACCACCAGCCCTGGCCTCGAGTCTCCCGACTCGGCGGCGCCTTCAAACTTGGCCGCGGCCCATTGCCGAGCGCGGGACATTTCCTCGCTCGTCGGTGTGACGGCGGCGGCTGGGACAGCCAACGCGGCCATGACGACCGCGAGCCCCACGGTCCGCCCCTGTTCATGGAGGGTTGTCAGCCATTGAAGCGGCGCATGGCGTGTCGCTTTCGAGTGTCTGGTGTGCATAAGCGAGACTTCCCGGGTCAAGGCGTTTCGCCGCTGATGCCCCGGATATAGTAGTAATCCCTCGGATCTTTTCCCGGATTCGTTGTCATATCCCATACGGTCACGTACCGCACTGGCTGGCAAGTCTCGCCACTGAGCCACTTGTGGATCTCCGAATGGCCGTCGGCGAAGGCAAACCCACATGCGCCGTTGTGATAACTCGCTGGCAGATCACCCCACGCCCGGATCGTGGCCATGATGTACATCGCAGCGTCATTGATGGTATCCGGGTGTTCGTCCAGGAAAACCCACACGCTGCCCGGCGGTTTCTTCCTCATGTCCGAGAGTTTTTTGTAGACGACGAAGCCCGGATAGCTGTCTTTGCTGCCGAGCGTGGTGCCGTCGCCAACCCAGAAGTTCATCGAGATGCTACGGACCCGCTCGCTCCATCCCCTGCCCCGTTGGACGCCCGAGAGATACTTGTCAGCCGGGCACTTGTAGAGGTTCTTTGTTTTGCCATAGTAAGGGGCCAGCCGCGCATAGCGTTCGTCGGCCAAGTACAAGACGTTCGTATTCTCTTGCGAGAGGGTCCAGTCGAGGTATCCGCCTGCGAAACTCGCGCCTTCGCCAGACGCGCCTCCGTCGACTGTGCCACCGTTCTGGTTGGGACAAAGCAGGTCGTTGTTGTCGTGGGCGTACATGATCCAAGCCAGGGCCAGTTGCTTGCTCTTGTTCATGCAAACAATACCTTGGGCCTTGCTCTTGGCCCTAGAGAGTGCGGGGAGCAGCAGGCTCGCCAGGATGGCAATGATTGCGATGACCACCAACAGTTCAATCAGGGTAAACGCCCGATTGCCGAGGCGCATGCTGCCGAGCCAAGTCGGGAATCTGCCGGGTGGCAAATCCTGAGCATTCGGATTCATACTCTCGTCATTCGATTTCGGCGGAAAAGACGATCTCACCGCCGGGTTTCAGCCATGCAATACCGCCCCTCCAGTCTTGAGGTCCTGTTTTGCTGCTCCACCCGAAGGAATTCCATCCCGCCCAGTGACCGGCGGTATGGCCCCCGGTCGCCGTTGGTGCACAGACGAGTCAACCGGCCGCAGCCACGACTACTGGCGCAGACGATAGAACCTCTGCCTCTCGACTGGCGCAATGGTATTCGGACTCGTCGCGCCGAGCACATCGGCCCATGTGCCCGTGACCTGGTCCGCGGCCTGCAGCGTTCCTGCACCAGTCCAGGAAATCACGACACTGCCGCCCTCGAGCGCGATGCTCAAGGACCCGGCCTGCGGCGCCGATTTCTGAATGGTCATCCCATTTAGGGCAGTCAATGAACCCGTTCCCATCGTTCCGGTGACAGTCCCAATAGTCACTGGGACATTCGTGAAATGAACCGTGTTGCCCGGGGAGAAGATGCCTTGGGCGACAAACGGTGTCGCTGTGCCTCCCGGAACCACGAAGTTCCCGCTGTACGACCAGTAGAAATAGAGATCGACATAGGGGGTTTCTCCCAGCCCGCTGATGGCAAAGTCGGCCATGCCCGTGGTTTGCCCACCGTAACCCACATACAAATAATCCCCAAACAGAGCGGTTGCCACCGTGGGATCCTCACCCCCAGCGGGATCATCGGCGGACACCGGGCCGATGGTGAAGCTGACGGTGGTAACCTCTCCGAGCGAGTTCACCAGGTTGTTGCTGCTGACGATGATGTTGCGATCGTCGGTGCCGTCGGACAACCGCTGATCAGCAATGATTCCATTCCAAACCGTGCCGCTGCCCGCCGCGCCCGGGCCGATGTACGTGGGCCCGGGACCGCGTCCGCCAGTGGCAGAACCCCAATCCGTATTTTGAATGCCGGTGAAGTCGATGTTAATGGTTGCTGCGGCCAGGACCTCATTCATTGCGTTGAAGGCATACTCGTACGTTTGCACCACCGACGGTGTAGCGTTGTCGCCGAAGGCAATCTGGAACGTGTTCGCTGAGCCTTGTGCCCAGCCGCCAGCCGCGCTGTATGTGACCGTGGTGATAGCGGAGCCCGCGGGTTTGTTGACCGTTGCCTCGACCACCTGTCCGTTCACTTCGAGTTGGACCGAACTGGGCAGAACCTCAGTGACGTAATCCTCCAATTGGATCGTTATGGGGGTGTCGACCCGAACAGCCTGGCCAGTCGGCGCGACCGACCTAACGAACGGTTGCGGCAACGGCAACTGAACGGTCATTCCGTGCAGAATGGTCAGGGATCCCGTGCCCACTGTACCGGTGACGGTTCCGTCGGCGACGGCGACCTTGGCGTAATGCGCGATGTTACCGGGCGTGAATATCCCGTTCCCGGCAAAGGTTGCGCGCGTGCCGTCTGGAACGACGAAGTTGTCGTTGGCACCATAGCAGAAGAAGATGTCAACATACGGAGCCGCTCCCAATCCGCTGATAGTGAAGTCGGCCCTGCCGCTGATTTGCCCGCCGGACCCCACGTACAAATAATCCCCGAACAAAGCCGCACTGTCCGTGGGGTCGGTGCCCGCAGCAGGACAATCCCCGCCCACTGGACTGATGGTGAAGTCAACGGACGTGGCATCACCGATCGAGTTGACCAGGTCATTGGCGGTGACGGTGAGGTTATGATCATCCAGACCATCTGGGAGTCGCGAATCGACCAGAACACCATTCCAGATATTGCCGCCGCCGGCCGCGCTCTGGCCCACATACGTGGGACCTGGGCCGCGCGCTGGCTGGTTCTGGGCGCCGTTGAAATCGATATTGATGGTGGTGCTGGCCGAGGCCTCGTTGAGCACGACAAAGGCAAAGTCGTGCACCTGCCGGACAGGAGGACTGGCGTCATCGTCGAAGATGACGCGGAAGGCGTTGGTCGAGCCGGCTGGCCAACCTGCTTCCGAGCGATAGCTCACCGTGGTGATCGCCGAGCCGGCCGGTTTATTGACCGTCGCTTGCACCGCCTGGCCGTTCACCAGGAGCTGCACTGAGCTCGGAACAAGCTGAGCGACGTAGTCCTCCAACTCGACCGTGATCGTGGCGTCGGGCCGGGTGCCTCCTCCGGTGGGCGCAGCCGATCGAATGAACGGTTGCGGCAACGCTTCCTGAATCGTCAGCCCGTAGAGCAGGGTCAATGGGCCGTTGCCCATCGTGCCGGTGACGGTGCCGTCGGTCACCCAAACCCTCGGGAAATAACGGGTGTTAGCGTCCGTGTAGACCCCACTGACGCCGAATGGCGCCGGCGCAGACCCGGGGATGGCGATAATGCCAGCGGTATCCGCGCGTTCCTGGGCACCATAATAGAAATGGAGAATGACGAACGGCGTCTCTCCCAACCCGCTGAGGGTGAACTCCGCCGTGTTGGCGCTCTGTTCGCTGGATCCGACGTAGATGAAATCCCCAAACAACGCCGCTGCGGTGTCGGGGGCGTCCCCGCCATTAGGGGTATCGCCCGCTACTGGCCCAATGGCAAAGCCAACGGAAGTGGCTTGTCCGAGCGAGTTAACGAGATTCTCAGCGCTCAGCGCGAGGTTGCGATCATCCGATCCGTCTCCAACCCGGGAATCGGCAAGAACCGCATTCCAAGTCGTACCGCCGCCGGCCGCGCCCACGCCGACGAATAGCGGGCCCGGTTCCCGTGTGATCGGAGTGTTCTGTGCTCCGGTACAATCGATGTTGACGGTCACACCCGCAACCTTTTCATCCAGAACGCTAAAGGCGAACTCGCCTGTCTGTACCACCGGTGGCGTGCTGTTGTCGCTGAAAGTGATCACGAACGTATTGGTTGAGCCGCCAGCCCAGCCGCCGTTTGGGTTGTAGGCAACCGTGGTGATCGTGGACCCCTGCGGCTTGCTGATCTGCGGCACGACTGCCTCTCCGTTCACGAGCAATTGGACCGAGTCAGAAACAACCTGAGTGGCGTTGTCTTGCAGTTCGATGGTAATGGGCGTGTCGGCTCCAACCGCAGGCCCTCTCGGCTCGGCTGATTGGATGACCGGTTGTGGCGACGGCTCCGCCATCTGAATCGTGATCCCGTCCAATACGATTAGCGACGAACCATTGCCCACAGCGCCAGTGACGGTTCCGTTGGTCACCGGGACGTTTGGGAAGTAAATGGTGTTGTCTGGCGTGAAGATCCCGCTACTGGTGAACGCCGCCGACGCGGCCCCGGTGACCGTAATGTTGCCATTGTAGCCGTAATAGAAGTACAGGTCCACCGAGGGGACCGGTCCCAAGCCGCTGATAGTGAAATCGGCCTGCTGAGTGGCCTGTCCGGCGTTGCCCACGTAAGCGTAGTCTCCGAACAACGCCTCGGGAGCCGCTGGGTCCGAGCCGGCATTGGGGCAATCACCGCCCACGGGTCCGATGACAATTCTGACTGATGTGGGGGTCCCGCCTGAGTTGACCAGGTCCTTGGCACTGATCGAGATAATGTTCTGATTGTCGAGTCCGTCTGGAATCCGGGCATCTGCCACGATTCCATTCCAGACGCTGCCTCCTCCGGCCGCGCCCTGCCCGGCGTACGTCGGCCCGGGTCCGCGCGGGCCCTGGAAGTTCTGTGCCCCGTTGAAATCGATATTGATCACTCGCGCATCGAGACCGTCGGCCCCTCGGCCCGCAATAGTCCCGCCAACCCAAACCAAACCAGCCGCGAGCGCGGCCAGTGCCATTCTGCGATTCTGTACTGGAATCATAGAAGATTACCCTCCAATCTCAAACTGCGTGCTGGTGAATTGGTGCATGCAACCGGCTATCAATTGGTTCAGGTGTACGATACCAGCTTCGTTTGCGCAGATCATCCTATTTTTCGCTGAACGTTTTGCTGAATTGCCGAACGGAGTTGCTGATCGGTGGTCCCTGTTCGTCTGCCTCGTGCTCAAAGCCTCTATACTGTTCCATCGATCAAACTCATCCGCCGACGGGCGATGCTGACGCTAACGCAATTGAGAGAAGTCGAGGAGCGGGTGAAGCTCTGGTCGGGGCCGACCTGAAGACTCAGCGCGGCAACGGTCACAATTCTGGCGGAGAGGGGGGGATTCGAACCCCCGGTGGGGCTTTAGACCCTGGTCGGAAAACATCCACCAACATGGTGTCAATCCCGCTCGAGCCCCACGCAGCGGGGCCGCATCTTTCCGCGACGCGGGAGCGGAAAGATTCACGACCCTACAACGGTTTGGCAAACCGCAAAACGCCGCGCGTCTTTTCTGCGTGAACATGCAGCATAACGGCATAAACAAGGGCGTTTCGTGCACTTCCCCGGTTATACCCCAAAGCGCACGAAGACGCACGGTCCTGCACAATTCTGTCATGTTTTGTCATGTAATCCCGGCATCAGAACAGGCCGAACTGGATGCGCTGATTGATGCCCAAGTGCAGGCGTCGGCAGGCGCGACGCTGCTTGCCGACGTGCGAATGAACCCCCGTTAGCCGTCCGTGGCGGAGCGAGCCGCTCGCCGCTGCGAATGAAGGGAACGTGCGGGCTGTTCACCATGCTCGCAGTCCCCGGCGATCGGGTTTGTCCGCGGTCGGTAGATCGGATGATCCACTCAAAAGCGGCAGAGGGCTGCCGCACTCGAAGACGCTTCGCGCGCTCCGCGGGCGTCCGAACAGGCGGCAGCTTTTGGACTGCGCCAGTCCTCTGGCGCTTTGGAACCGCACGGCTCAAAGAGGCACGCTGAAGCACCGCAGTCCAACCGCTCCGCGATTCCGGACCCGGCCCGCCATGTCGGTCGGCTCCGGTTGATCCAAACCCTCCTCACGGTTTCACCAACCGCAAAGACTCCGCAGCATTTGCCAGCGGCAGCGTGACGGTGGTCGCCGTCTCGGAGCCCGGAATGTCCTGCCAGACGGGGTTGGTGAGCGTCACCGTCCGCTGGAGCTTGGCCCCGAGCGCGGGGGCGGGCCAATCGAGCCGCACAGCCCTCTCTCACTTTTCGTTCGAGGACTCAACCCGAGTTCCCATACACCAGCCCGGTGGTGAGCAATCCAGGCTGGAGGCTGGAAGCACCGAGACTCACCATCGTCCGGTGACCTGCCACCGAATCCAACTCGGGTCCCTTCGCAGATCGAGCACCGCCACCACGCGGGTTTCGTTTTGAGCCTCCAAGTAGTAGATCCCGAAGGGAAACCGAGTGGCCAACATCCGGAAACACCCGTGCTGTTTCCGGTGAATGCCGTGGAATAGCGCAAGGCTTGCGATGTCGGCCATCAGTGCCGCCACACAGTAGTCGCCGGCCCCGACCTCCTGATCGTCGTAGAACTGGCGCGCCTTCTCCAAGTCGTCCGACGCTTCGGCCAAGACGACGACGCGCCTCATGGCCTCGGTTTCTGGAGCCGCGCCTGAACCTCGGCGAGCGAGAGAAAATGCCCTTGTCCCTGTTGGACCTTCTCCAGCCGTTCCGCGAGCACCTCCCCATGCCAGTCGGGTGAGGGCACTGCCTCCGGCGTCCGCGCCAACGAGGCCCAGAGCAACTCCATCGCCTGGAGTCGTTCCTCCAGGCTCATCTGCTCGATGTCAGCCTGCTGAATCATGGCCAGAGGCTACGCCGTGAATCGGCGCCCAGCAAGCTGCATCAACCCGCACACAGGTCCCAGCATTCCGAAACTGTTTCCGGCGAATCCTCTGTCCACGGATGACCGTCCAGGTTCGCAAACGCTCCGCCACTCCGGGCGTCCCATACCATGTCAGTCGCCTCCGGTTGACCCAAACCCTCCTCACGGTTTCACCAACCGATAGAACTCCGCAGCATTCGCCACCGGCAGCGTGGCGCTGGTCGCGGTCTCGGAACCGGGCACCTCCTGCCACAGCGGATTCTGGAGGCTGGTCGTTCGTTGGAGTCTGGACCCGAGCGCGGTGACGGGCCATTCGAGCCGCAGACCGGACGGCGTCAGCGCGACGCTGAGCCTGAGCAGCACGCCCGGATCGAACTCGTACGCGCCCATGTCGAAGCGGGCGATCCCGTCGCCGTCGCCGTCCAGCGGACGCGGGACGCCGAGGATGTCCGTGGCGATGAGGTCCACGAGATTGGTCCCGGTGTCGATGCACGGCGAATCGGGTCGGAGTCGGAAATCCCCCGCCGCAGCGTTCACGAAGCGCGGATCGGCGTCGATGTTGCCCGGGCCTTCCGGCAGTGGGGTAGTGCAGGAATAGGCGAAGGTGGATGCTATGTGGTTTGCGTCGTAGGGGGCATAGTTGTCGCGCACGATGCAGTTGTTCAATGTCGTGTGCGCTGCCCCGCCAGCCCAGCCAACCCACTGGCCCCCTGCACGTCCAACTGCGGCGTTGCCCGTCAGGGTGCAATTGTTGAGCGTGCCCCCATACGCCCCGCCGCCAGAGCCGTAGGCCGAGTTGGCCGTCAGGGTGCAGTTGGTCAACACCCCACCCGACTCGCACCACGCCCCGCCACCGCGATTTCCCCTGTAATCATACGTCCAGCCGAGGGTGTGCCCGTTGGTCAACGTGAACCCGCTCAAGATCGCGTTCGCCCCCAAATGCACACATCGAATCGCACCATCCCCGTTGTGGTCGCCTCACGGTCTATCGGCGGTTCAATTGGCTCGGTCTTCATGCTCATCTGGCTTTCTTCATAATGCCGCGTGTTTTGTGCTGGGGCGACTCCGCCCCTTATTGCCATATACGCAAACCAGACCCGAACCGAACAAGAAAAACGCAAAAAAGTGAAAGGGCCTCAGGTTCCCGGTTCAGGGTTCCCGGTTCAACGTTGAGCGTTGGACGTTGAGCGTTGCACGTTCTGCGTCCAGAGTTCCTCGGTTCAGGGTCCAGGGCGGGACCCTCAGCGAGGAGGATTGAGTTCAAGTGTGTTGCATGCGCAGGGCGCGGCCTGTCATCGCGAAAACGGCTACTGGGAGCCGAGCTTCTTGGGCGCGATCACACTGCGGCACGCTGGGCTCACGGTGTGGTTCTGGCCCGGTAAAACCGATGGCCACTGGACGGCGCGGTGGGATCGTAGAACTCCATCCGGCCCGCGACATTCGGGACGATCAGGACGTCTTCCCACCTGACCAGGTCGCTTGACGCTTCGATCACATAGGTGGCCTGTTCGACCCCCTCCAGCGCCAGTCGCACGCGCCCGAGTTGGGCATCGAACATGGCCTCAAGCCGGCACGTGGCGTGGGCGGTGCCGCCGCCGGTGATCGCCACGTTCACGCCGTCGAAGCAGGCCGTGCCGCCGAAAGTGCACTGGCGCTGCCACGGGTCGTCGGGCGGTGTCAGCAAAGTGAGGCCGACTGGCCTCACGAACAAGGCCCGCACCACCCTCCAGCCCAAGAAGCGCGTGATGATCGGGGCCAGAATCCGTGCGACTGGGCAAGAAACAACCTCAGCATTCATGGCGACCTAATCCACTGCCTTCCGATCGCTCGCCCGCACCCGTGCCAATGCGGAATCTGAGGCGCCACTGCCAGGTCAACCATCGTGCACCGGTGATTGCGGCCTACAGGGGCAGAAACTCGACGCGATTCGCGAAATCTTCAGGCGTGCCGACCTCAGCGAGAATCTGCAAATCGTTGACTGCCCGTCCAATGGTGATCCCCATTTGGTGGCCGTAAATCACGCCACTGAAATGTTGTCCGCTGCGCTGGCGCTTCGTGGCTTCCGCGAGGAGGTCCTCGTCCTGACTGAAGAGGATGCGCCCCAGCTCGGTGGCTCGGTCCAACAGATCCGAGTCGTCCGACCGCGTCGTGCCATCCAGTTGGGCCGTCATCACATCAACGCCGCGCAGCACGAGCCCACGGGTGATGGCCGCTGGCACGTGAACGTCCATGTACAGGCCGACGCTCACGCCAGTTTGCCCAGCTCCCGCAAGCGCTTGCGCAGTGGAGATTCACCCGCCTGACTGCGTCGCCGCTGCGCCTCCTCCACGCTACGCTGAATCTGCTCATCCATTTCGGCCTGGTGATCGTAGTAGTAGCCGAGGGCCGCGTGAATCTGCCCCAACGAGAGGTGCGGGTGTTGGAAGTGAATCTCCTCCGGACTCCATCCGTGGGCGACCCTGTCCAACGCCACCTCGATCACCTTCGTGTTCGTGTCGTCAACCCAGGCTACCCCTCGCTCATCGAGCCGAATATGGACTGCTGTCAGGACCGGCATGAGCGCATGGTAACGCGCCGGCCCACAGGTGGCAACGTGCTTCTGGGAGGCTGCGTTTGCGCTGGCCCAGCCCACGTCTTCTGTCACGGTGCTAGTCCCGGAAATCTGAACACCTCCATCTCACCGGCCGGCCCTTCCTCCGTCGCCTGCGCCACTCAAAACCTCCCTCATGGTTTCACCAACCGATAGAACTCCGCCGTGTCGGTCACCGGCATTGTGATCGTGGTCGCGGTCTCGGAACCGGGCACCTCCTGCCACAGAAACAGAGGATTCTGGAGGCGGCTCGTTCGCTGGAGCTTGGACCCGAGCGCGGCGACGGGCCATTCGAGCCGCAGACCGGTCGGCGTCAACGCAACGGCCAGGCGGAGCAGCACGCCCGGATCGTACTCGTAGGCGCCCATGTCGAACCGGGCGATCCCGTCCCCGTCGCCGTCCAGCGGACGCGGGACGCCGAGGATGTCCGTGGTGATGAGGTCCACGAGATTCATCCCCGCGTCGATGCACGGCGAATCGGGGCGGAGCCGGAAATCCCCGGCGACCGCGTTCACGAAGCGCGGGTCAGCGTCGATGTTGCCGGGACCTGACGGGAGCGGGGAGGTGCAGGAGTAGGCGAAGGTCGAGCCGCTGTAATTGTCCGGAGTCCCCTGGACGGTGTTGAAGCACACTATGCAGTTGTTCAGTGCGCCTTCGTAGGCCCCGCCGACGTGGTTAGCCGAATTGTAGCTCAGCGTGCAGTTGTAGAGCGTGCAACCGGAAGCCCCACCCCCGTAGTACGCGGACGAGTTCAGAGTCAGGGTACAGTTGTTCAGCGTGCCCTCAAACGCCCCGCCGCCCTCCTGCCTGGCGGAGTTGGCCGTCAGCGTGCAGTTGTTCAGCGTGCCCCCAGACGCCCCGCCGCCACTCCAGGCGGAGTTGGCCGTCAGGGTGCAATTGATCAACACCCCACTCGACTCGCACCACGCCCCGCCACCGCTCTGTTCCCTGTAATCCTCCGCCCAGCCCAGGGTGTGGCCGTTGGTCAACGTGAACCCGCTCAAGACCGCGTTCGTCCCCACATACACACACCGAATGGCCCCATCCCCATTCTCCCCGCTGTCCGGCGATGGCTCGCCAGCGATCGAGGTCACCAACGGCCCGTTCACGCTGCGCACTTCCACCCCCTCGGACACCACCACCCGGTTGGTCATCGTCCCAATCACCGCCCGACCACCGCTGGCATACACACCGTCGCTCACCAGCACCAACCGCCCGATCTGCGTCCCCGCGTCGATGGCCTCCTGGATCGCCGCCGCCGCCCCCGCCCAGGTCGTGTACGGATACACCGGGCTGGCATTGGCCCCGTTCACGTAATAGACCTCCCGCGCGTCCACCCGCACCAGCACCGTGGCGCTGACCCCCTCCGGATGACTGTCGTTGTAACCGGTCAATCGCACCGGATAGACCCCCGCTTCGGCCCAGGCATGGCTCGCGTAAGGGCGGTTGCTCACCACCACCCCGGCCCCAAAGTCCCAGGCGCTGCCGCTGAGGCGGCCGTCGATCTGGCCGACGAACGACACGGCGAAACCTGAGGCGATATTGGTGTAGGCGGCTGTCATGGCCACCGTCAGCGGCCCGGTGGCCGCGCCGGCCACGAATTGGTCGGCGCCCATGCAGGGCGGATCGAGCCAGGGCTCGCCGTCAATATCCACGCCGCTGGTGTACTGGGCGCTGCCCCGGCCTATGCAGGGGGATTGGGCCGAAAGGTGGGTCGCCGAGGCCAGAAGCGGGTCGGCGTCAATATTGCCCGGACCTTCCGGGAGCGGCCTGGTGCAGGAATAGGCGAAGGTGGAGTTATCGTAGTTCGCGCCTCTGTTGGCGCTGTTGTAGTACACGATGCAGTTGTTCAGCGTGCCCCAAGACGACCCGCCGCCAGACTGGGCCGAGTTGGCCGTCAGGATGCAGTTGTTCAGCGTGCCCTCGCGCGCCCCGCCGCCACTCGAGGCCGAGTTGGCCGTCAGGGTGCAGTGGTTCAGCGTGCCCCCACGCGCCCCGCCGCCATCTTGGGCCGAGTTGGCCGTCAGGGTGCAGTTGTTCAGCGTGCCCCCAGACGCTCCGCCGCCATACCCCGCCGAGTTGGCCGTCAGGGTGCAGTTGTTCAGCGTGCCCCCAGATGCCCCGCCGCCGTACTCCGAGGCCGAGTTGCCCGTCAGGGTGCAGTTGGTCAACACCCCACCCGACTCGCACCACGCCCCGCCACCGCTGTTCTCCTCGTAAGAGTCCTCAGCCGTCCGGGTGTGCCCGTTAGTCAGCGTGAACCCGCTCAAGATCGCGTTCGCCCCCACATACACACATCGAATCGCACCATCCCCGTTCCCCGTCGTGCCGGGCGACGGCTGCCCGGCGATCGACGTCACCAACGGCCCGTTGACGCTGCGCACGGTCACCGCTCTGTCAATCACCACCCGGTTGGTCATCAGAGGAGCGCTCGCGAGCGCCCTGCCGCCCGTGGCGTAGGTGCCGTTGGTGACCACGATTTCGTCCCCGGCGGCGGCGGCATCCACCGCGGCCTGGATGGTCCTCGCCGCCGTGGCGGCGTGTTTGTTGACAGGACCGGCGGCGGGTGGGATAATCCCACCATGATTGTGACCCTGGATGCCAAGCGCCGATTGAGCGTGCCCACCACGCTGGCACCAGCCAAGCCGGGCGACCAGTTTGACGCGGTCTTCGACGCGGAAGAAGACACGCTGATGTTCCACCGTATCAAACGCAAATCGAATTGGCTCGAGGTCTGGAAGAAGTGCCCGATTCCGATGGACGATCTGCCACCCCGGAGCCGCGAACTTCCCAAGAGGGTCAAGCCGTGAGCTGGTTGCTGGATGCCGACGTGCTGTGTCAACCGATCAAGACGCACGGCAGCCGCGCCGTGATCGGGTGGCTCGAGCGGGAACAGGATGACTGTTATACCAGCGCCGTCGTGATCGCCCAGGTGGCGTATTGGATTCGCACCAAGGAGGGGCGCGCCCGCGCGCGGCTGCAGCAGTGGCTGACACAGAGCCTCATCGCGATGGAAGGCCGCGTCCTCTCGTTCAACACCACCACCGCTCACGTCTGGGCCGACCAGAAGTTCCTCCTCGAACAAGATGGACAGCGGATGCCGATCGAGGACAGCTACATCGCCGCGACCGCCCGCCGCCATGGATTGACCATCGTCACGGGCAACGACCGGGATTTCCGCCGCCCCGGCCTGAAGGTGTTCAACCCGTTCAAGGAACTTCCGCACGGGTTTGACGAGGAGGCTTGAGGGCAATTCCTGCTTCGCGAAGCAACACCGTGCTGCCTGGTCCGAGCCATTCAAACGAGGGAGAACTGATCGCCAGAATGAGCCGTAACTTGGCAGGCGAGGGACGGCGGCCGAGCCTTGATCACGGTTTCTGCGGGAAAGCGCCGGAGATTCCTGAGTAATCGAGAAAAGCCGAGGTTGGCAAGCGGACTCCCGAAAAAGGGGTCAAACTATAACAATGACGGTGCGCCCTGTTGCTCTCGCTTCTGTTTCAGGCTGTGGAGCCGGGTCGTGGCACTCTTCCAACCGCCCACGTTCAGCCGCCGGGCAATCTTGACCCCCTTTACTGATGGTATTGGCCTCGATCAAAGCGTCGCAGTACGCCACCCCCACTTCGAGGTTAGCGATGATCCGGTTGCTCCGGATGGTGGCGCGAGGCGAGAGACTGCGGAGAGCCTCAAGACCGCCCCACCTCGACTTGGGGTCTGGAGGCTGGTACGAATCGGATTGGCGCCGCGTCCGCGATGTGAAAGTTGTTGGCGGGTCGGCGCACGGGATTTCGCTTGAATCCCGGATAGGCTGCAATGAACGGCAAACGCACAGAATCGCCAGAATCGCTCAAGAGAGAGCGAGAGGTCTTCCTGGAGGCCCTCGAACGAACAACACCCGGTGAACGGGCGGCGTTTCTCGAAGAGGCGTGCGCGCACGACCCGTCTCTCCGGGCGGCGGTCGAGGGGTTGCTTGAACATCACCAGGAAGACGGCTTCATGGCATCGCCAGCGATCCACGCGCCAGCCGTTGGCAAGCCCACCCAACACCACCCGGGCAGTGCACCCCCTGCCGCCGTTGGCGAGCAGGCCGGGGAGCAAATCGGGCGCTATCGGCTGTTGCAGCAGATTGGCGAGGGCGGCGTGGGCGTGGTGTTCATGGCTGAGCAGGAGACCCCCGTTCGACGGCGGGTCGCCCTCAAGGTCCTCAAGCCGGGGATGGACACCAAGACGGTGATTGCGCGCTTCGAGTCGGAGCGCCAGGCCCTGGCATTGATGGACCATCCGAACATCGCCAAGGTGCTGGATGCCGGAGGCACGGCGACGGGACGGCCTTACTTCGTGATGGAGTTGGTGCGCGGGATCCGAATTACGGATTACTGCGACCAGAACCGCCTGCCCACGCGCGAGCGGCTGGGGCTGTTCATCCAGGTCTGCCATGCCATCCAACATGCGCATCAGAAGGGCATCATCCATCGCGACATCAAGCCCTCGAACATCCTGGTGACGCTGCACGACGGCGTCCCGGTGCCCAAGGTGATTGACTTCGGCATTGCCAAGGCCACCGATCAGCGGCTGACCGACAAGACGTTCTTCACCGAGTTCCATGCCTTCATCGGCACCCCCGCTTACATCAGTCCCGAGCAAGCGGAGATGAGCGGGCTGGACATCGACACGCGCGCCGACATCTACAGCCTGGGGGTGCTGCTCTACGAAATGCTCACCGGCAAGACGCCGTTCGACGCGCGGGAGCTGTGGTCGTCCGGTTTGGAGGGCATGCGCCGCACCATTCGCGAGGAGGAACCGACGCCGCCCTCGACCCGCCTTCGCCTGTTATCCGAAGACGAGCGCACGACGACGGCGCAGCGTCAGCAGGTGGAGCCAGCCAGGCTCGCCAGCCTGCTGCGAGGCGACCTGGACTGGATCGTTCTCAAAGCGCTCGAGAAGGACCGCACGCGGCGTTATCCGACGGCGAATGATCTGGCCCTGGACATTCGTCGTCACTTGGACAACGAACCGATCCTGGCCCGTCCGCCCAGCGCGACATACCGGTTCCAGAAACTCGTGCGGCGGAACAAGCTGGTGTTTGCGGGGGCCGGTGCCTTTGCCGCGGCGCTGGTGCTTGGTCTGACGGTGTCGACCTGGCAATTCCTCGAGAAGAGCGTGGCTTACCGACGCGCCGTCGACGCCGAGCACGAACAAGGCCGCTTGCGCCAGGAGGCAGACGACGCGCGCCAGGCTGCCGAAGCCCAGGCCCTGGCGGCGCAACGCCGGGCCTACGCCGCCGACATGAACCTGGTGCAGCAGGCCCTGGCGGCGAACAACCTGGGCCGGGCGCAGGAACTGCTCAATCGGCACCGGCCGCAAGGGAGTGGCGAGTGGCGAGTGGCGAATGACGAGTTCCCCACGGTGAAATCAAAGGCGGATGTTCCCTCCGGCACTTCACTCTCCACTCACCGCTCTCCACTCTCCACGGATTTGAGGGGTTGGGAGTGGCGTTATCTGTGGCAGCAGTGCCAGAGCGACGCCCTATTCACCCTGTGTCAGCTCTCCAATGAGGTTTCCGCGTTGACCGTGTCGCCCGATGGCAAGTGGGTGGCCCTCGGCGAATCTGGAGGCCGAGGGATCTCGATCTGGGACCTGCGAGCGCGTCAGGAAATCAACCGCTTCCCGGCGGGCGATGGCAGCGAACTGATCGCGTTCTCGCCGGCGGCCTCCTGGCTGGCGTTCTACGCGCCGGACCGCACCAACGCGGCCGGGTGGCGAGCCTCGGGTGGCCGCATCCGGCTCTGGGACGTGGCCGCCCGCCGCGTCGTGCAGGAGGTTCCGGTGAGCCGCCCGTGTCAGGCACTGGCCTTCTCGTCTGACGGAGCCCGGCTGTTCACCGCGATCGGGAACACCGAGGCCACCATCTGGAGCGTGGCGGACGGATCCCAAGTGACAAGTTTCATACTCCCAGCACCCGAAGGGCCGGCGGGACGTCCCCCACTCGGCCCCCGCACGGCCGTCACCGGAGACCTCCGCCTCGCAGCCCAGGCGATTGGGGGCGGCGGAATCCGCGTCCTGGACCTGGTTGCCGGGCGGGTGCTCTGGTCGGCACGCGCCGCGGACGAAGAAGTGACGGCGCTGGCTTTCTCAGCCGACGGACGGCGGTTGGCCTCCGGCGCGGGCTTTGTGGAATCGGCAGTCCGCTTGTGGGACGTTGCCGCGGGCCGTGAGGTGGCGCGGTTGGAGGGCCACCGCACTTACGTCCGGTCCCTGCTGTTTTGGCCAGACGGGGAGACGCTCGCCTCTGGCAGCGGCGATCAGACGGTTCATTTGTGGGACCTCGGCAGCCTCGGGGGTTCTCCGCCGCTTCCAATCCGAGCCGGTTCGGGCTTGGTCGGAGCCGGCGATCCACTCGAGCCCCACGCGACGCGCCCGCGCGTCCTCGGACTGCGCCCCGCGGCCACCCTGCGCGGACACCGCCTTGAAGTGTGGAGCCTGGCGTTGTGTCCTGACGCCACCACGCTGGTGAGCGGCTGCAAAGACGGCTCCGTGTGTGTCTGGGACACCGCGACGCTGCGACGTGAACGGGCGCACGTGACCTTGCCGGTGTCCGTGCGTGCCTGGAACCTGCTGCCGGACGGCCAAGGCATGCTCGCCTTGGATGACCAAGGCCGCGTGGCCCGCTGGCACGGCGTCGACTTCCAGCAACATCATCCTCTGCTTGAACTGGGGAAGAAAGCAGCCGTTGCCCACTTCTCGCCTGACGGACGGTATCTGGCCGCGGCTTCCATGGAAGGCGCGACGCAAGTCTGGGACCTGCAGCAGGGCAGCCTATTGCGTGAGGTCGTTTCCGCGGAGGGACGCGAACTCCCGGTCACGTTTTTGGACGGCTCGAATCAGCTTATCACGCAGCATGCCAAAGGCGGGGATTTCCGCGCCTGGGACGTGACGAGCGGGCGTGAAACCCGGCGCTGGCGCCTCACCTCGCCTGGTCCGACGTCGAAGAGCATTCTCTCGCCTGACGGACAGTGGTGTCTCGCGTTGGAGGGTGACGGTAGCGGGCGGTTGGTCCAGTCGGCCAGCGGCCAGGAGACGCAATTCGCATTTAACCTCAGGCAGGTCAGTGGCGCCGCGTTCTCACCCGACGGTCGGTGGTTCGCCGCGGCGAGCGGTCTCGGTGTTGGCCACCTTTGGGACACGGCATCGGCACGAATGCGGGCCAACGTGCAGGGCTTCCTGCAAGGGACGCATTCAGTCGCCTTTTCGCCCGACGGCCAACGTCTGGCCATTGGCAGCAACGGCAATGAGGCTATCAAACTCTGGGACGTCGGGAGTCTCCAGGAATTGCTCACCCTGCCGGGCCAGGGGTCCATGTTCAACACCACGGCATTCTCGCCGGACGGGAGCATTCTGGCCTCCGCCAACAGCGAGGGTCTTCTCCATATCTGGCGCGCACCCTCATTCGAGGAGATCGCGCGACGGGAAGCCGACGGTCACTGATCCGGCCAGGGGCAATCGCGCACCTCCGACCATGCGTGCTCCCAGAGGTGGCGAGCTCACCGACGGCTCAACTTCCGCTGCCGATCTTGCGTTTCAGCCAGGCCCGAGCGTGGGTCCAGAGCCGTTCAGTCGTGCGCAACGGAAGACCAAGCGTCGCCGCGACCTCCTCCATCGTCATCCCGACAAAGTACCGCAGTTTCACCAGGTCGGCAGCGATGGGGTCCTCGGCCGCCAGCAAATCCAGAGCCTCATCCACGGCCAGCATTTCCTCGGCCGGCGCGGCCAGGATGAGTTGGGATTCGGTCAGTTCGCCGCGCTGGGCGGCACCGCCCCGCTTGAGGCTGCGCTTGCGTCGGGCGGATTCCACGAGGATGCGCCTCATGGCCTCAGCGGCCACGGCGAAGAAATGAGCCCTCCCGTCAAACTGCTGGTTGCCGTCCCCGATCAGGCGCAGCCAGGCTTCGTGCACCAGGGCCGTCGGTTGGAGCGTGTGGCCGGACGACTCCTGGGCCATCTTGTAGGCCGCGATCCCACGCAATTCGTCGTAAACCAGCGGCAGCAACTCCTCGGCGGCTTGGGTTTCCCCCTGCTGCATCGCTTCAAGCAGGCGCGTTACATCGCTCACGGTCAGAATCATGTCCCCGCCACGAGCCGTCGTCCAGAAGTCAGAAAAGGCTCGAGAAAGTGGCGGGGTTCGCCCGCGGGCTGCGCTTGTAGGGGCGTGAGTGAAAGCCTGCAGACATCGACGCGCGCGCCCAACCTGAGTCTATGAGGACAAACCCTCGGGCCCTGCGGGTCCTGTTGCCGGTCATCGCCTTGTGAAGCACCCGTTCCCCCATGTTGACCTGCGCAAGGGGGCCCTGATGGCCGGCATTATTGGGTTACTTCTGCTCTTGCGGTCGCAGTTCAGCTTGTGCCTCGTCAAGGGGGAGAGCATGCTTCCCGCCCTCCAATCCGGTGATTTGCTTGTGGTCGAGCCGGGGTGGTTGAACCTTCGCCGAGGCAGGCTTCTGGATGGTCGCTACGCTCTTCTCGGTGACAACCGCTCGCTGCCCACCTCGGTGTCCGTCCACGCCATTGTCGCCAAAGACCAGATTGTGGGAAAGGTGGTCCACTCACTTCAGCCTCGCCAAGCCGGCGGCCTCCAATCAGCTAAGGGTCTGTGCAAAAATTAATTCCGGTTTTGCTGGAGGGGATTTGGCTCGCTGGCGAGGCGCGACGAGGGAGCATACCCGCAGCGGTCTGTGACCGAGGAGCAACGAAGCCAGCGAGCCAAAGCCCCCCAGCCCCGCGGGGCGG
>CAYPUR010000015.1:19660-35778 GCA_964413865.1 uncultured Verrucomicrobiota bacterium | reverse complement strand
GAACGCCAGCTCAAACAGACCCCGTGCTAGCCTGCATTTCCCACCATTTTTTGCCACCGCGAAGCCGCAGTTCACAAGAGAGGTCAGCATGCAGGTCCAGGACTCATCCGCCGCGAATCGCATGACCCGGATCCGCTCGCTTTCCTGGATTGTCGCACTGCTCTGGACCTCGCTGGCCGCCGGGCGCGCCGCCGACAGCCTGGCCCAGGTTCACACGCCGCTCGGAGACTGGCTTCTTGTGCTGTTCGACACGGACAAGCCCGTGACAGTCGCCAATTTCAAGGAGTATGTCGCCACCGGGCGATTCCGCGACTCGTTCGTACAGCGGTGGGAACCGGGCTTCGTCATCCAAGGCGGCGGGTTCTTTGTGACCAACCGGTTCAAATCGAATCCCGCCATCGCGTCCGTGCCGACGTTTGGCAGCATCACCAACGAGTGTTCCGTTGGCCCAACTCTGAGCAACACGTACGGCACGATCGCCATGGCCCGGGCCGGCGGCCAGACCAACTCCGCCACGTCACAATGGTTCCTGAACCTGGCGGACAACGCCGGACTCGACACGGTCGACGGCGGCTTCACGGTGTTCGGACGCGTGGCGGTCGGGACGAACCTGATGAACCGCTTCAACCGGACCTCGGTGGCCAATGGCATCTTCCCGCTCAATCTCGGCGGCGCGCTCTACCAGGTGCCGGTCTTGTCGCCCGCTCCGACGTTCGGCGATCTGATCTACAGCGAGTTCTCCCTGCCGGACTGGCCGCGCGTCCGGATCGCCGTCGACGCCGGGCGCCTGCGCCTCGCGTGGAACAGCCTGAGCAACTTCGTCAATCACCTCGAATTCGCCTCGGGCTTTCCCCTCGCGTGGCAGACTCTCGTCAGCACCAACGGCACCGGGCAGACCATCGAGGTGTTCGACGAGCGGCCCGGCACCGCCGGTGGCTGCTACCGCGTCCGCATCGAGTAGATTCCTCAAATTCACTTAACCGGTCTTCGCGCGCAACAGCAAGGTCATGTCGACACGATATGGCTTTGCTTTACATTTCTCCGTGTGGAAGGGCGCGTGGGGCCCGTGGAAGACCGCGTTTGGGGCTGCCCGGGATGGGTCCCGTGCGCAGGGCATCATGTGCATGAACAACACGCGGCAGTTGACGCTGGCGTGGATTCAGTACGCGCAGGACAACAACGATCGGCTGGTCTACAACCAGCCTTCGACCGCGACGGACACCAACAACTGGGCGGGGAATGTGATGAGCTGGGGGGCGGATGCGCAGAACACCAACCAGATCCTGCTGATGAACTCGAAGCTGGGCCCCTACCTCGGCAACACGGTCAACGTCTTCAAGTGCCCGGCCGACAAGATCCCATGCCCCCTGGGCCCGAGGGTGAGAAGCGTGTCGATGAATGCGTTTGTCGGGCCGCAGAATGCCGCTGGCACGCCGATCAACGGCCAGTGGCGCCAGTTCCTCAGACTCTCCGATTTCCCCGTTCCCGTCCCCGCATCCGAGCGGCAGCAGGACATCGCCTGGGTCGCCGAACGCACGACGATGCGCAACTGAGGGCGGCTGTTCTCAAAGCGCCGGCGATTGACGGCGGTTGACATGCGGCGCGCGGGTCGCCGGTCGAATCACCCGTAGAAACCGAATTCGTAAGCGGTGTCGAAGAGCGCGAGCACGTTCTCGGGCGGCACCTCGCCCTGGATGTTGTGCACGTTGTTGAAGACGTAGCCCCCTCCGGGCATGAAGGCTTCAAGATTCCGGCGGACATCAGCCGCAACCTCGTCGGGCGTGCCGCGCGGCAGGATGCGCTGCGCGTCGACCCCGCCGCCCCAAAACACGATCCGGTCGCCAAACCGCCGTTTGAGGCCGGCCGGATCCATGCCGCGCGCGCTGATCTGGACCGGATTCAGGATGTGGGCGCCGTTGTCGATGATATCCGGGATGAACTCGGCGCAGGCGCCGCAGGTGTGATACCAGATCTTGGCCTTTGAGCGCGAGCGGATGTACTGGACGAGCTGTTTCTGGCGCGGTTTCACCAGCCGGCGGTAGAGGGCCGGGCTGATCAGGGGGCCATTCTGTCCGGCCAGATCGTCTCCGATCATGATCACGTCAACCAGATCGCCGACTTCATCGAGAAAGACGCGGAACCAATCAAGCCAGAACCGGAGCGTCTGATCCAGGAGGGCCGCGCAGAACTCCGTGCTCGTCATCAGGTCGCAGAACCACTGTTCGAGTCCGCGCAGGTACCAGCACGTCTCGTAGACCACGCCCGAGATGCGGCTCACAACCGCGTAGGGCGTGTCCCGCCGCAAGGCCAACCCGCGGTCGCGCAACCCGGCAAACCGCGTCGGGTCGTCTCCTTTGGGCCAGGGGTACCCGGGCAGATCGCCGATTTCGGCCTGCGCGAGCGGATGCAGCGTGATGTCCATGTAGTAGGGCGCATCCTCGGGCATCGACCACCGGACGCCGAACTCGTCTGTCAGATCCGCCCAACGCTTCCCGTCGCGCTCGTTCTCGACGATGGCGCCCTTCCAACTCGATGCGGCCCCGGCGGCGATGTAGCGCGTGTCGACGCGCAACCGCGTGAGCAGGGCCTCGCACGGTTGCGCCAGTTGCTGGACGGCGTCCATCAGACGCACCTCATCCTTGATCCCCAAATGGGCGATCAGGTTGCGGTACGCGTTCCGATGGATGCCGGTCTGGTTTCCCCCGAGATCGATCGGCACGCGGTCCGGGATCTCGTGATTCAACGCCTTGAGAACCCGCTCTCGAGGCGTCAGGGTCTCTCGCCTGGTCATGGGCGGGGCTCAATCCAGCCGCTTCACCCGGATGTTGCGATAGCGGATGATGCTCTTCGGATCGTGGGCCTGGAGGGCGAAGGTGCCCTTGTCCAGTTTGCGGGTGAAGGGCTGGCCAGCCTGCGCCCCGGCGGGTTCGTTGTACTCGAAGACGCGCTCGCCATTGACCACCAGAGTGATCGACTTCCCTTTGACGATGATCTCCTGCGTCCACCATTGCTTGTCGGGAGCCGCCGCCCGACCGATGTTCACCAACCCGTAGAGGCTGCCCGTCTTGATCCAATCGCTGTGGGTCGCGTTGACCTGCGACTCGAAGCCGGCCCGGGGCCAATCCTGTTCCTGGTACTGCGTGTGGAAGTAGATGCCGCCGTTCGAGCCCGGTTCGGTCATCACCTCAGCTTTCAGGTGGAAATTCACAAACGGATTCTCGTCCCCGACATAGAACAGATGGCAGCGCGGCCCGGCGGCGACGAACGCGCCGTCCTGGACCTTCCAGGTGTCGGGATTCTCCACCGCCTTTTTCCAGCCGTTGAAGGTCTTCCCATCCATGAGGGAAACAAAGCCTTCTTCGGAGTCGGCGGCAAAAACGCCGGCGGTGAGTGTCGCGGTCGCAACCAGGGCAAGAATGATCGGTTTCATGGGGACAGCATGACGAAAAGACCGGCCTTGCCAAGCGGGAATTGGCGATCGGGGGGTGAGCCACACAGGCTAGCCCGCACATTTCACACCCCGTCAGGGCACAGGGCGGTCGGACCTCGCAAGATGACGGCTATGCGGGTTAGAAAGCAAAACCGCGCCCGAGTGGAAGGATGGAACCGGGCAACAGAGTGTCGCCGCACTCGCGAGGTTTCGGAAACGCTCTGAACCTCGTATTTCCCCGTCCGGGCGCGGTTGTGCCAACTAGCCCGGTTACGATTCCTCGCGAAGCGTGTGAAACAACCGGGCTAGCCGGTCGCCCCATCGCCCGCGGGGCGCTTGCCACAGACCGGACACGCCGGGTCGCGACGAATCTGGACTTCGCGGAACCGCATCTCAAGGGCGTTGAGGACCAAGAGCCGTCCAAGCAACGAGGATCCGATGCCGAGAATCCACTTGAGAGCCTCGGCCGCCTGGATGCAGCCGACGATCCCAGGCACCACGCCCAAAACTCCAGTGGATGCCGCCCCCGACTCAGGTCCGGGAACGGGCGGGTCGGGGTACAGACAGCGATAGCACGGCCCGCCCCGATGCGGGGCGAAGACGCTGGCCTGTCCGTCAAATCGTCCGATCGCGCCATAAACATTCGGCTTCCCAAGCCGCACGGCGGCCTCGTTGATCCAACACCGTGCGTCGAGATTGTCGGTGGCTCCGACAACCACGTCCCACCCCTCCAGCAAGTGCCGCGCGTTGTCCCGCGTCAGGCGAACCGCGTGGCGCACGACATCCACGTGCGGATTCAGACGGCGCAGGGCGTCGGCGGCCGAGTCGGCCTTAGCCCGGCCCAAATCGCCGGTCCCGTGCAGGATCTGGCGCTGGAGATTCGAACAATCCACGACATCGGCATCCACAACCCCCAGCCGTCCAATGCCGGCCGCTGCCAGGTACAGCGCGACTGGCGATCCGAGCCCGCCCGCGCCGACGCACAAGACGCTCCCCGCGCGCAGCTTGTGCTGCCCGGCCAAACCGATCTCCGGCAGGATCAGATGCCGCGCGTACCGGCGCATCTCCTCATCGCTGAGAGGCGTGGTCATTTTCTTCGACGTGAACATGGCTCGAACCCGGACATTGCACAAGGCTGCGTGCCCCCACGCGGCGCATACTCGATTCCGACCGACAACCTCCAGATGCACTGTGAGCAGATGGCGCGGGCGCGCCTGCCGCGCGGGGGGCGATCGGATCGCCTCCCCGGACAAGCCCGACAGAAATTCATTGAATCTGCGTGGCGAGCGCCTACCTATTGGCGGCGCCGCAACGAACACATGCGGGCGTCAGAGTGAAACCAACCGATCTGCGGGGCATCCTGCAATACATTCCGCGTTTTCGCGAACGGACGTTCGTGATCAGCGTTGATGGGGCCATCGTCACGGACGAGAACTTCGCCAACATCCTGATGGATGTGGCCGTGCTGCGGTCCTTGAACATTCGCGTCGTGCTGGTGCACGGTGCGTCGGCCCAAATCCGCCTGCTGGCCAGCCAACAGCATGTTCAGCCCTCGGATCTGGATGGCAGCGGAGTGACGGACGCCGAGACGCTCAAGCTGGCTCTGACGGCCGCCAACAGGCTCACCCACGAAATCCTCGAGGGCCTGGCGACCCAGGATCTGCGGGCCGCCTGCCCGAACGCCATCGTGGCCCATCCCATGGGCATCCTCCAGGGCGTCGACCACCTGTTCACCGGGAAGGTGGAGCGGATCGACATCGATCTGATCCAAACCCTGCTCCACCAGGACGTGATCCCCATCATCCCGCCCCTGGGTTTCGACGGAGAGGGCCGGACCTATCGCGTGAACTCCGACGGCATCGCCGTGGCGGTCGCCGAGGCGCTCAAAGCGATCAAGCTGATCTTCGTGACCACGTATGACGGCCTCTTCCGGCAGGGCCGCTTGTTCCGGCAGATCCTGGCCAGCGACCTCGACCGCGTTCTGGCTGAGGGCCGCGAACAGTTGCCGACGGAGACGCTCTCGAAAGCCATCCACGCCGTGGCCGCCTGTCGCGCCGGGGTCCAACGCGTGCACGTGATCAACGGGCGACTCGACGAGGCGTTGCTGACCGAGGTCTTCTCGAACGAAGGGGTCGGCACGCTCGTCTACGCCAACGAATACCAGCACGTCCGGCGCGCGATGAAAAAGGACATCCCCAGCATCCTGAAACTGATCCAGCCCTCGGTCGAGTCCGAGGAGTTGATGAAGCGCAGCCGGAGCGGCATCGAGAAAACGCTCGGCGACTATTACATTTTCGAGATCGACAAGAACCCGGTCGCCTGTGTGGCCCTGCACATCCACCCCGAGTCGGGCAAGGGAGAGCTGGCCTGTCTGTATGTGAATCCCTCGCACGAGAACCAGGGCATCGGGCGCAAGCTGCTGCAGTTCATTGAGAACAAGGCGCGCGAGTTGGGCCTGCGCGAGTTGATCGCCCTGTCCACCCAGGCATTCACCTACTTCCAGTCCAAGGGCGGTTTCCAGGAAGGCTCGCTCGACGATTTGCCGCCCGGGCGGCGCGAGAAATACAACCAGAACGGACGGCGATCGAAGGTGTTGGTCAAGACGCTGAGGTGAGGACCACGCCGCCCACCTTCCCGCCTGGCGCAGACCGGGCGGAGCCTTCTCGGACAATGCCCCAAAGCCTGCCCAGGGCGATGGTCCTGGCCTGCCGCAGACTTGGGATCCGGTTGACCCGCCACCTCCTGCTTGTGCGGGTGCAGGCCCAACAGATGGAATGGATCGAACTGGATCCCGCGGCTCAGGCGATCCCCACCCACCGCCCTGTCCTCCCAGGGACAGCGCGCCGACGCATGCGGTACCGAATCTCGACGTCGCGATTCGGCATTGGGCAGGTCATGGACACCAACCGCACGCCGCTCGGACTCCACCGCATCGCGCACAAGGCCGGAGGGGGATGGCCGGTCGGGGTTGTGCTCGTGAACCGGGAACCGATCGGTTTCACCTGGCAAGGGCAGCCCCAGGCCGCCATCGCGCATCGGGTCCTATGGCTCGAAGGCCTCGAACCGGGTTGGAATCGCGGTGGAAAAGTCGATACGCTCGAACGCTGCATCTACGTCCACGGCGTCGGAAACGAACTGTCCTTGGGCCGGCCCGCCTCGCGCGGATGCGTTCACCTGGCGGCACGCGACCTGATGCCGCTCTATGATCGGCTGCCTGTGGGAACGCTGGTATGGATCTCCGACTAGCCTGCATTTCTCACCGCTTTCTTGCTAACGCAAAGCCGGAGTCCACAGGAGAAATCAGCATGCAGGCTAGGTGCCCGCCCGGTCGTAGAGACTCGCCACCGCGTCCCAATGGATCAGGTTGAAGAACGCGGCAACGTAATCCGCGCGCCGGTTCTGATACTTCAGGTAGTACGCGTGTTCCCAGACATCGAGCCCGAGAATGGGCGTCCGATTGAACGAGATCGGTGTATCCTGGTTGGGAGTCGCTTCGAGGCGCAGACCGGCGCCGTCCACTGTCAGCCAGGCCCATCCGCTCCCAAACACACCCAGGGCCGCCTTGGTGAATTCCTGGCGGAAGTTGTCGAAACTGCCGAACTTGGCCTCGATGGCTCTGGCGAGGGCCCCGGTAGGCCGGCCGTTCTCGTTTCTCTTGAGCAACTGCCAGAAGAGGGCGTGGTTCACATGCCCGCCCCCGTTGTTTCGAACTGCGGTGCGAATCTTCTCCGGGATTGCCGACAGGTCCCGAACGAGCGCCTCGACCGGTTTGGCGGCCAGGGCGGGGAACTCGGCGACCGCCCTGTTGAGGTTCTGCACGTAGGCCGCGTGGTGTTTCCCATGGTGAATCTCCATCGTCCGGGCGTCGATATGCGGCTCGAGGGCATCCGCGGCATAGGGGAGCGGCGGGAGCCGATACGGCTCCGCCCCGGCGGCAGCGGGTGGAGCTGAGTTCTGGGCCGCGACCTGGAATTGAGCGGCGCCTGCCACGCAGGCCGTCGCTGCCAGCCCGGCTCGTTGCATCGCCTCACGGCGGGTCATAAGCGAGTTCTTCATGTGCTCTAAATCAATGTGATTTGCCGCCATGCGAGCCGTCGATGCCGGTTCTGTCAAAGGAATTCTGCGGAGAGTTGACCGGTCCCTCGCCGGCAAAGCCCGGGACGCGGTGAAGCCACACGATTCCAGCGGCCAGCAGTGCCACGCCGATTGCATCGAACCACACCGGCTGGAACTGGGCGGTCGCCGACATGATGTCGGCGTTGTTGAATCCAGTGACCTCGAATGGCAGATGCCGATGCCACAGAACGCTCGAGTTGTTCAAGGCGTGCGCCGCCAACGCGGGCAGCAGCGAACCAGTGCGCACCGTCCACCACCCGAGCAGCAGCCCCATCATCGTTGTCGTGGTCGATTGCCAGGGGTTCAGATGCACCAGCCCGAAAAGGAGGGCGGACAGGACAATCGCGGCCGTCACAGAGCCGCGCCGAAGCAGTCCGCGCAGGATGAGGCCGCGGAAGAGGAGCTCCTCGGTCACCGGGGCCACCAGAACGAGGGCAAAAAACGAGCCTGCGGACGTTTCCGCGGTGAGACCGGCGAACATGTCGACAAAGAAAGAGGGTGGGGGCAGCAGGGAGCGGACGAGGTTGTCGAGCTCGGATCCGACAATCAGCATTCCCGACTGGCTTGCGAGGACGGCAGGCCAGACTGCCAACGGGACGGCGCGCAGGGGAAAGAGTTCAGGCCACGACGCCCCCGTTTTCCACCACCCCCAGCCCAGCACCGCCCCGATCGCCAGCAGGTTCATCACGCCCAGGCTCCAGGGGCTCTCGACCACCCGCGCCTTGAGCACCACGCCCAGCACCGCCAGGGGGATCGCGAACGCCACCTGCAAAGCCAGCACAACCGCCACCAAGAGCAGGGCGTGTCGGAAATTCGGATAGGCAGGGTCCTGATTCAACACGTCAATCAAGTCGAGATCGGGCCGACATTGGCCCCTTTCCCGCCCCCGTTTCAAGTGGGAATCGAGTCTGCGCCGCGTGGGGGCACGCGGCCTACAACGTCGGTGTCTGTCGCCTTGCAGCAGGCCGGGTGCCCCGCACCGGGCGACGGAACACCGACAACAAAAGGACGCACCGAGGGCGCGCGGCCGCCCACCTTTTGACTTTCGCACGGGCTCTTCCCAGGTCATTCTCGGGGCGTGCCTGGTCTGATCGCCATCGTCGGACGTCCCAATGTCGGCAAGTCCGCTCTGTTCAATCGCATCGTCGGACGCCGCATCGCGATCGTCCACGATCAGCCGGGCGTGACCCGCGACCGGATCACGGCCGAGGCCGAGTGGCGCGGGCGTTCGTTCACGCTGATCGACACCGGCGGACTTGGCCTGATGCGCGGAGAGAAGGCCGACGACGTGGTGGTCCGGGCGACGACCGAGCAGGTGGATCTTGCCCTGGATGCGGCCCAGGGCATCATTCTGGTGACGAATGTCCAGGAAGGGGTGGCCCCGCTCGACCGGGAGGTGGCCCAACACCTCCGACGCGCCGGCAAACCCGTCCTGGTCGCGGTCAACAAGGTCGACGAGCCGCGTGCCGAGGCGGGGCTCCCCGAGTTCAGCGCACTCGGATTTGAGCGGGTCTTCCCGATCTCGGCCATTCATGGCCGCGGGATCGAATCGTTGATCGAGGCGGCCACGGAGCTTCTTCGCGCAGCCGACCCGGCCGCCGCCCCCGCAACGGGCGATGAGGCCGCGTCGACGCCGCTCAGGCTGGCCGTCGTCGGGCGCCCGAATGTCGGCAAATCCTCGCTCGTCAACGCCCTGACCCGGTCCGAGCGGGTGATCGTCAGCCCGATCCCCGGGACGACACGAGACGCGATCGACGTGCCCTTCGAGGTCGAGACCGACGGGCGGCGTGAGCGTTACGTGCTGGTGGACACGGCGGGCATTCGCAAGACTCGCCGCGTGGCCGACTCGATCGAGTTTTTCAGCGTCAAGCGCGCTGAGCAGTCGATCGAGCGATGCGATGTGGTTATCTTCGTTCTCGACGCCGAGGCCGGGATCCTCGAACAGGACAAGAAGATCGCCGACCGCATCGTCGAGGCCCGCAAGGGCTGTCTTGTGGTGGTCAACAAATGGGACTTGTTCGAGGCGGCGGTCCAGGGCGCGCAGCAGCGGGCGCGCACGCCCGGCGGGGCCGGGGGCAGGCGCGGGGAGCGCCCGCGGAGCACACTGGCTCAGTTCGGCCAATGGGTGCAGGAGAAGCTCTTTTTCCTCGACTATGCGCCGGTCATCTTCACCTCCGCGCAGTCGGGCTTCCACCTGGACCGCCTGCTCGAGGCCGTCCGCTTCGTCGCCTCGCAAATGCAGCAGCGGATCCCCACGGCCATCCTGAACCGCACGCTTCGCGACGCCATCGAGCGCCGCCAACCGGTCAGCGCGGCCGGGGCGCGAATGAAGTTCTACTACGCAACCCAGGTCAAGCAGGCCCCACCCACATTCCTCCTGTTTGTCAATCGCGCCGAGCTGTCCACTCCTGCCTACGAGAAGTACCTGGCCGATCAAATGCGCCGCGCGTTCGGTTACGAGGGATGCCCGATCGTGCTCGTCCCGCGGTCCCGCCCCAAGACGGTCGCCCCCAAGAGGAAGCATCGGGCCCGAGGAGCCCATCAGCCGAAATGACGCAAGCCGCGTCTGCGATTTGCATTCTCCAGCCGTCAACGCCCCACCCCCTTCACGCCACGCCCATGCAAACACCTCCAGCGCTCGCCCCGTCTCCTTCCCCGGTCTCCCCATCTCGACTCGATCGTCGAGGCCGTGTCCTGCGGACGCAGACAGTGTTTCTCCTGATCGGCGCGATCGTGGTCCTCGGCGCCGCCCTCCCCGCCTTGGCTGAATCCGGCTTTCGTCTTGCCGATGTGGATGCGGGCTCGCTTGGCCTGTGGGAGAAAGACCGGCCCGTCCTTGTGTATCGCCACGACCTGGTCAAGCCGGAGGGCGTCCCGGCTGACCGCTTTCGGAGCACATATATTCACCCGCTCTATGGTTTGGATGGCGAAGTGCTGACGGACGATTTTCCAAAGGACCATTACCACCATCGCGGTCTTTTCTGGGCGTGGCCGCATGTGGGCGTGGGCGGGCAGGAGACCGACCTCTGGATGCTCAAGGGCATCGAGCAGCGCTTCGTGCGATGGCTGACCCGGGAGACGCGCGCCGACGCCGCGCTGCTCGGCATCGAGAATGGCTGGTACATGGGCGCCTCGAAAGTCATGCAGGAACGCGTCTGGGTCACCGTCCACCCTGCCACCGACACGCTGCGCGCAATCGACTTCGAGTTCGCCTGGCAGCCGATCGGCAAGCCGATCAGCCTCGCCGGTGCGGAAGGCAAGAGCTACGGCGGCCTCACACTCCGGTTTGCGCCCCGGACCGACACGGTGATCACGACCCCGCTCGGCGCCAGCAAAGACGATCTCTACATGACCCGGCTCGCCTGGGCTGATCTAAGCGCGCGCTTCGGCGGGCAGTCCGCACCCAGCGGCGCGGCGATCCTGGTCGCGCCCGATCACCCGGATTACCCGCCCATGTGGCTGACGCGGCACTATGGGGTTCTTTGCCTGGGTTGGCCGGGCGTCGAGCGTGCGACTTTTCCCCAGGACAAGGCCATTCGCTGCAACTATCGTGTCTTGGTTCATCGTGGCGGGCTGGAACATGCGGCTCTCGCACAGGCCTACGCTTCCTATGAATCCGCAATCAGAAAGGGCTCGCGACCGCAGCCCGGCGCGACGCCGTCGCCTGCCCCGGTCTCTTCGGCTGCACCGGGCCTGCGCGCCGAGGCCCTGGACGACCGTGTGCGGGTGTACGCCGGGGATCGGTTGTTCACGGAGTACCTGTTCACTCCCGATGGCAAGTATCCCTTCTTCTATCCTGTGATGGGGCCACGCACCGGACGAAGCGTGACCACATGCCGCACAGATCCGTACCCGCACCACAGCTCGATCTTCTTCGGATGCGACCGTGTCAATGGCGGCAACTACTGGCAGGAGGGCCTCGAACGCGGACGCATCGCCTCCCAGTCCGTGCGGCTCATCAAAGCCGCCGGCGACGCCGTCGAGTTCGAACAGGAATGCGCCTGGCAACGCCCCGACGCCGAGTCGCCGTTCACCGACCGGCGCCGCATCGTCATCACCGCTCCTGCGCCGGACCGGCGCATCATCGACTTCGACATCACCCTGCGCGCGCGCGGCAAGGTCCGAATCGAGAAAACCAACCACTCGCTGTTCTCGGCACGGATGGCGCCCGAGCTCGCCGTGACTGGCGGCGGGACCCTCATGAACGCCACGGGCGATCAAGGCGAGAAGGGGACATTCGGCAAGCCGGCCCTTTGGGCGGATTGCCGAGGCCAATGGGGTGGAGCGACCGAGGGCGTGACGATCCTGTCGCACCCCGCCAATCGGTGGTCGCCGCCCCCCTGGTTCACGCGCGATTACGGGTTCTTCTCCCCCACCCCAATGTACTGGCCCGCAGACGGTTCGATCGAACTCGAACCCGACGAAACCGTCCGTCTCCGCTACCGTGTCCTGGTCCATTCCGACGCGCCTTCTTCGGATGAAATCGCCGCGCTTTATCGGGCCTGGACGGGTTCGCAGTAGGCCTATCAACCGCCAATGGGATGCGCAAGAGAAGCAAGATTCGGGTAGCAGACGCCAAGGAGGTGGGGGTGGGGAACCCCGCTGAAGAAACGTACCGCCACCCGAATCAAATCACTGCCCTGAAAGCTAGATCCAGACGCGTAGATGTCAATACCTTATTAGGCAGTTTTGAGGATGGCCAGGGCTGCTCTAAAGTCGGACCGGGCGGGTCAGCGGGCGGATGACCTCACTGCGGCGGCGACTCATTTTGGCCAAGAACGTCGGACAGGTGCGATCCAGCTTGCCAAAGGACGCCGCCCGACGGCGGTCGGGACACGACCGAAGCAGCAAGGGGAACAGCAGAGCGGGCTATTCGGGGACCGTGGGAGCGGTCAACTTGATCTTCAGCGAAGGGTCGGTTTCGCAGGATCGCACAATCTCGTTGTAGCGTTCGAGGAGTTTGGAAAGAGTGACTTTGCAGGTGGCCGCCTTGAAGAGGCTGCGCTCATAAACATTTGCGGTGAGAAACTGCCCCACGTCAAGAACGTCAACCCGGTCTGCCAACTGGGCGGCTTTGAGCAAAAAACCGGCTCCGGTCACGCCGTCATTAACGGTCAAAAGGACTGGCCTGAGGCCCATGCTGAGATTGTCGGCGCACTTCCTGACAAGCGCTTCGCTGGGGTGCGTGGTAACGTGTAAAGCGACGCCTTCGACTTGATAGTCGCCTTTGCGTTCGGTGGAGTAGTCCGCCACAGAGAAGCCGTGGTGCCGAATCCTGCCGGGGCCAAGGACCAGATCGAGCTTTGCGCCAACCAGGTGCTGAAGCATCGCACCGACGTAATTGGTGCCGCCGGCGTTTGCCTAAACCTCTTCCGCCTGCTGAACCAGGTCGTCAATGTTCGCACGGAGTGATTTTCCTGAGTCGAAACGGAACGTGATTTCTCGCCTCCCCGAGCTTGCACCGCGGCCTTTGCGAATAAGGTCGACCTCTGAGTCGGCAAACAGCCCTCTTTGAAAGCCGTGTTCACGCAGGATCGCATCGGCGATACTCCGACAGTGCTCAAAACCGCCCAAATCACGAAGCGCCTGTTCTTCATCGATAGAGAGCGGGTATCGCGTGCTCATGGTAGATAATGATGCCGACACCGGGGTGGATATAACGAGCCGGAAATCTCAACCAAAGGGTTCCCCTGCCTGATAAGTTGGAGCGCTTTGGGCAGTGTATTCAAAGGAGGCGCAACGCGGCATTGCTCGTGTTCCCGCTGGTCAGCCAGATCACATGCGGGGGCGGGCCGAGCCTGTCCACCATCTCTGCAAAATCCGCGTCCTTGGTCATTACAATGGCATTCGTCTGACGGGCCGCAGCGAAGATGTCCTTGTCTTTCGCTTCGAGAAACCCAACATCGCGCATGGCCTGGGCGGCTTCGCCAAACTCCTCCGCAGTCCATTTCGCTAGGGCGGGCGAAAGATGGACGTCAATCCAAATCATGCAGTCACCAGAAGGGGATGGTTCAGCTTGCGGCTGGCGTATTGCAGGCAGGCGTTAATGTCGTCGGCTTCGAGGTCTGGCAACTCCTCCAAAACCTGTTCGGGGGTCAAACCGTTTCCCAACAGGTCCAGAACGTCAATGACGCGGATGCGCATGCCCCTGATGCAGGGGCGGCCACCACACTGCTCCGGATCAATCGTAATTCGATTCATACCAGCATTCTACATCGTCCAATCCGCTTTTGCACTGCCAGTCTTGGTGAATGCCAACTCCATCTCGACCGGAACAGCCTAGACAGATGCGAGCCAACTCACTTGCACAGAGGTTCTCTCCTTCTTGGCAAAACTGAGCCCTGAGGCGAGGGGGTTCGGAAAGACCTCGTGAAACGGCGATTCGCGGAAATTCTTCACCACGAACAGAAAGAAACGTTCATTCAATCTCGTCGCAGTCTCGTATTCCTTGGGAGTGAGCGATATTGCTCCGCTTCGTTCCTTCAACCCTTTTACCTCCACAGCCAGAAACTCGGCAGTGGGAGAGGGCTGCAACCGGAAATCGTAGCCGCATCCGAGGAGGGTGGTGTTCTCTACGGTGCAGCCGTGGAACTCTGGCAGAATGGGCTGGACGGACACGAAATAGTGTTCTGCTGCCAGGCCGGTGGTGAGGCGACTGGCGAATGAGAAAACGCGCTCACCTTTTTTTTGTTCGGGCTGAAACTGGCTCCATGCGCTTTCGTCGTAACCGGTGAACGACCTTATCAGGCCAGCAAAGGTCTCAAGGTCGAGCCTCTTGTATTCTGTGAGCACCTTCAGGCAATAGTCTCGCGCCGGTCGCTTGTGCCACCCTTGGCGCTTGTTGGGAAAGAACGGATCAAATTCGTCCCGGTAGTTCTTGATGGATGCCGGTTTTTGGCCAAGCGCAAAGCCGATGACATTAAAGGCCTCCACGAAGCTCTCGAAACCGAGCTTCTTCAACCCGGGCTCGTCGTATTTCGACATATACAGCCCCGTGAGAATCAGTCTCTCGCGCACAGGGATTTTTTGGGGGTCGAGAAGCATGGATGAGGCACAGATGCTGTTCAGGGCGAGAAAGGCATTCTCAAATGGCGTGGACACCCATGCCAAAAACAACCGTCCGCGAAAACGGCGAGACGCTCACGGCGAAAAACGAAATCGGGCTTGCCAGGCAGAGGTTGGTGCCGACGCCAGCCGGTTATGCCGTTGGCTCGGAGAATGCTGGCGAGCCTCAGTTCGGTGGTGCGGTTGCCGGTGGACCGGACCGCCGCCATGATCTGAGAGCGCTTCTTCTTGGTGAAAACATCTGCCACACCGACGTGCATTTGAGACTCTCGCGGTTTTCCCTCATGCTACTCTCCGGGGTTCGACTCGGCAATGGCAATGATGGTCTGCGCAGGAACCCCGTGGCGGATTCAAGAACCAGTCCGGCGGGGGTTTGTCCCTGCTGGGTGCCGATGTTCCATCCGCCCGTCAAATCACCGCGTGGTTCCAGCCAAGGCGTGTCAGACCTCGGCCAGGATCACCACGTAGTTCTTGCCGTAGTGTTTGGCGCACTTCGGGCACGTGGTGTAGTACATCAACTGCCGCTTGATCTGTTTCCCCTGCGCCTGAACCCACTCGCTCATCTGGGCGCACCATCGTCCGGTCTCCTTGAACGGGCCTTCAAAGACCTTGGTCAGGAAAGTCCCGCTGAGCCGGACGTTCTCCGCGCCGGGCACTTCCCTGGCGACTTCGACGTAAAGGTCCATGTTCCACTTCGATGTATGGTCTGAGAGGGCGATGGGAGGTTCGGGCGTGAACGCATCCGCCGCGCTGATCCTCTCCATGATGCGGGTCATCACGTTCCCAAAACCGATCGGCATGTAGAACAGGCAGCGAACGCGGTCCTTGATAAAGAGCTTGTCCTGCCATCGGAACTCCTTCTCGTCCCACGGCTCGGGGTTAAACCGAGAACAGCAGCCGGTCTCTGTCGGATAGGGATTCTTCATGGTTTGATTTCCTTTCTGCGCGCGTGCCGCACCGGCGCCGCGAACTTGCGATCACGGCATCGTCAACCTGAGCCGGACATACCCTTGCCCGCCCGGATTGTCGGTGATCGGGATCTGGCACCGGACGCTGATCCATTCGGTGCCGTATCGTTCAGGAGAGGTTTCACACTCCTCTACCACCGGGCAGGCGCCACGACAAGGACTTCTTGATTGGGCACACCAGTTCCGGTGCATCTGGTTGTTGCCGGTATTCCGTCGCCCTGTGAGGGCACCGGGCCTGCACCGGATGGATACTCCCGCTGCATGCAGGCCGCGTGCCCCCACGCGGCGCAAACTCGATCCCCGCCGACCATCGGGGAGCAGGATTGCCGCACTCAGCATTTGGCTTTTCTCGAGCATGTAGGCCAGGAACCCATGAGCCAGGTCTTCGGGATCCTGCCGAAAGTCATTCCGTTTGAACCAATTGACAATCGGCTGCCGGTAGGCCCGGCACAGTCCTTCGAGCGCCTCCCGCGCGCGCTCCGGATGGCTGGAAACGGCGTCGACGATGACCGTCCACTGCGTGTTTGGCAACGCGGAGC
>CAYPUR010000015.1:13360-19650 GCA_964413865.1 uncultured Verrucomicrobiota bacterium | reverse complement strand
TCGATTGCGCGGCGAGGTCAGCCTGGGCATCCAGTGATACGGCAGACGGACGCGAGCCCTGCAGTTGTCACGGGGAAACATTGCGCCTTCACAAGGTACTCATAGCAAGTCAGTTGTGGCGGTGCTGCACTGCTTACAGCGTAGAACCGCACGAATCTGGGCGGTAGCTTTACCACACTGTCGAGACATCGAAGCAGAAAAACGTGAAGAATTCATGTCCCTCGCCGCCGCCGTTTGCGTAGATGATAGTAAGCCGGGGTATCGAGTGGTGCCTTTGGCGGAAAACAAAACCAACAAGAAGGGACTAAATCATGAGTACAACAGGGACAAGTTCGAGCCTCGCCGTCCGCAGCCCCATGCTGCGGCTGGCGGTGCTGGTCACGGCCTTGTCAATGGCGGTCACGGCCGCCGCGGCACAAGGCAAGCAAGTCAGTTACAGGTTGTTCGACATCGGTACGCTCCCGGGCAAATTGATGAGCTACGTCCAGCCAAACGGCCTCAACGACCGCGGCCAGGTGACGGGCTGGTCGTACGTGAATCATTACGAGGATGACGTGCCTTTCGTCTGGGACAAAGGCGCGATGACTGGAATCGCCGACCTATTCGCCGGTCCTCAAGGCATCAACAACCCTGGTCAGGTCGTTGGTGTCGGCCTCGCTTCGGTGGGCGGGGTTCTCGGACTCCACGCCTTCCTGTTCACAGCCGGAAACATGGTGTTCTTGCCCGATCCTGGCGATCTCGGTTGGGCAAGTGACATCAACAGCCGGGGCACAATCGTAGGTTTCGGCCTCAAGTTTGGCGACAGCGGCATCCCCGCACGCTATCTCCCTCTCCTCTGGCAGGATGGGGCTTTCCAGCAGTTGCCGGCCCTCGCCGTGTGGCCGGACCAAGTCGACACTGGCGTCGGGAATGCCGTGAACGAGGCGGGTGAGATTGCGGGCGCCTCGGGCGGGTGGTATACAGTCGGATCAGATCCACCTACGTTGGTTTCCGTCCTTCGTGCCACGCTCTGGCGACACGGACAGCCAGTGGATCTGGGCACATTGTCGGAAGCCGACACGGGCAGCATGGCTTACGACATCAACAATGCCGGAGTCGTCGTTGGATCCTCCGGAACGAGCTCGATTTCCCTGCCCGGCCGTCCCTTCGTCTGGACCAGCCAGTCTGGCATGATCGCCCTGCCGATGCCGGAAGGCTTTGTGTCCGGTGTGCCGCAAGGGATCAACAACCGGGGGCAGATCGTCGGCATCATCTCCGAGTTGGAGGCCTTGTACGCCGGCAGCCCCCCGGAGAACGGCGAGGGACCGCTGACCGTGCCGTTCAGTCGGGCCGTGCTGTGGCAGGATGGGCAGTGCATCGACCTGAACACGGTCCTGCCACCTGACTCGCCCTGGACGCTCTTCCGTGGCGTGTCGATCAATGCCCGCGGACAGATTCTGGTGATGGCGGCACGTCTCAATGATCCACCGGACCCGAAGGGCCTCGGCAAGTGCTACATTCTTCACCCATTGCTGCTCGACCCGACAAACTAACCGCGTGTGCCTGGACCGTGAATCCGGGCGTGGAGAAGATCGAGTCAACCGCCGCACGCCTGCTCCCTCGTTCGAGGACATTCGAGCGGGGCGACTCCTTGCGTGCGGCGGCATCTGCCCGAGAACCGAGGTCGCCATGCTTTGACCCGCGCAGCAGGCGCTCGATCGCGCTGCGTGTGGGGGCCGAGGGCTGCGCCCCCAGGCGCGTCACCGACAAGGCGGCCGCGGCGTTGGCGAAGCGCACCGCCTCGATCAACGGTGTCCCTTCAGCCAGCGCGACCGCCAGCGCCCCGTTGAAAACATCCCCCGCCGCGGTCGTGTCGACCGCACGCACGGGGAACCCGGGCACGATCTGATGGCCTTCCCTGGTTGCCACCAGGGCGCCGCGCGCCCCGAGAGTGATCGCCACGATCTTCGGCCCCTGGCCGAGAAGCGCGACCGCCGCCCGGACGGCAGACCGATCGTTGCGGATGCGGATGCCCGAGAGCATTTCGGCTTCCGTTTCGTTGGGCGTCAGCACGGTCACCAGGCGCAGCAGCGCCCGCGGCAACGGCCGCGCCGGCGCCGGGTTCAGCACCACGGACACTCGAGCCGCCGCTGCCTCTTCGGCCGCGGCCCGGACCGTGGCCAGCGGGGTCTCCAATTGCATCATCACCAGGTCCGCCGCGGCGATGACCCGCCGCGCCTTGCGGACATCGGACGCCGTCAATCGGGCGTTTGCTCCCGACGCCACCGCGATGCTGTTCTGCCCCTCGGCGCCGACGAAGATCAGCGCGACGCCCGAGGCGGACCGCGGGTCGCGGATGATGCGATCGACCTCGATGCCGTCGCGCCGGAAGCCTTCGAGGGCGCGATCGCCGAAGATGTCCTTTCCCACACGGGCGATGAACGTGACCCGCCCGCCGGCGCGCGCGGCGGCAACCGCCTGGTTTGCCCCCTTGCCGCCGGCGGCCATCGAGAATTCGCCGCCGAGCAGGGTCTCACCCGGACGCGGCAGCCGGTTTAACCGGATGATCATGTCCGTGTTGGAACTCCCGACGACAACAATGCGTGGCTTCATAGCTAAACTGTCCGTGCCTTTGTGAGGCGGTGCCGGTAGTGGTCGACGATGACGGCCGCCACGATGACAAAGCCGGTCACCAGCCGTTTCATTTCGTCCTTGGCCCCCACGGACGCGAGCCCGGAATTAAGCACGGCGATGATCAGCACGCCCAGGAACGTGCTCACAACGGAGCCGCGTCCGCCCATCAGGCTGGTGCCGCCGATGACGACGGCCGCGATCGCCTGCAGTTCGAAGCCAAGCCCGGCGTTCGGATTGGCCGACTGGAAGCGCGAGGTATCGATCGCGGCGGCCAGGGCCACAAGCATGCCGGTGATCAGAAAGACGGCGAGCTTGATCGGACGCGGATCGATGCCGCTGAGCCGGACCGCTTCTTGGTTGGTGCCGACAGCCACCATGTGGCGTCCGAACACGGTGCGGGAGAGGACCAGTTGTCCAACAACCACCATGATGACCGCCACGAGGAAGGGCAGGGAAAAACCGAGGATGTCCGCGTCGGCTATCGCCCCGACGGCCGACCCGATGTACTGGGTTTGAGACCGGGTCACGGCGTGGGCGCCCCCGCGGGCCATTTCGAGCATGCCCAGGGTGACGATGAAGGAGGGCAGCCGCCAGCGGATCGAGACCAGGCCGTTGAACGCGCCGCAGACCAGACCTGTTGCCAGGGCGGCCGCCAACGCTCCCCAGAGCGGCCAGTGCCACTGGGCCATCGCCACACCCATCACCGCGCCTGAAAGCGCCAGAACCGATCCGACCGACAGGTCAATCTCGCCAATCACCAGGACGTACGTCATCGCCGTGGCCACAAGCAGGGCGGACGGGATCTGGTTGGCGATGGTCCGGAGGGTAATGGCGCTGAAGAAATGCTGGGCGCTCAGGCTGAACACCGCCATTAGGATCACCAGGGCGACCGTCAGGCCCAGGTACTCGGCCAGCACCTGGCGCCATTCGGCCGCGCGCGAGGGACTCGGTGTTGGCGGATCGGGCGGCTTCATCAGGCGTCGGTGGCGGTTTTCTCCGAGGGAGATGCCGATGAGTTTCCCCCGAGGTATCCGCTCAAGGCGGCGGCCATGATCTGGTCCTGGCTCCACGAACCGCGGTCGAATGTGGCCGCGATGCGCCCGGCGGACATCACGGCGATCCGATCGCAGAGGGCGAGCAACTCACGCAGGTCTGACGAGACCAGGATGACGGCCTTGCCCTTGTCGGCCAGATCCGTGATCAGACGATAGATGTCGCGGCGCGCCCCGACGTCGATTCCGCGCGTCGGCTCGTCGAAGATGAGGACGTCGCAGTTGCGGGCGAGCCATTTGGCGATGACCACCTTCTGCTGGTTGCCTCCGCTCAATTCGGCCACACGCTGCTCGAGCGAATGGCAGCGGACGCCCAGCGCGCGCGCCCAGCGTCCGGCCTGGTCACGTTCGGCGGCGCGTCGGATCCATCCGCCCAGGCCGCTGATTTCGGGGAGGCAGAGCAGGCTGAGGTTCGCGCGGATCGACCAGGGCAGGAGCAGCCCTTGCCCTTTGCGGTCTTCGGTCAGGAGAGCCAGGCCCTGGGCGATCGCCTCTTTGGGCGAGCGCAGGCGCGCCGGCCGCGTCGAGCCGCCCACGTAGATCTCCCCGGCGTCGGGCGGATCAGCGCCAAACACGGCCCGCATCGTCTCGGTGCGTCCGCATCCCATCAGGCCGGCGAACCCGAGGATTTCGCCGCGCCGGACCTCGAAGCTGACATCCTTGACGACCGGCTTGCGGCGCAGTCCGGCCACGCGGAGGGCGACGGGGCCGGGGGCGGCCGGGCGCCGTTCGCCCAACTGTTCGAGCTCGCGCCCGACCATGAGGCGGACGATTTCATCGAGGGAGATCTCGCGGGTTGGACGCGTGGCGATCATCTGACCATCGCGCAGGACGCTGACGCGGTCGCTGATCCGCTGGATTTCCTCGAGTCGATGCGAGATGTAGAGGATGCCGGTGCCGGCGGCCTTGAGGCGTTTGATCTGGGCGAAGAGGTGCTCGATCTCGGCGTCCATGAGGGCGGCGGTGGGCTCGTCGAGAATGAGCAGGCTGCAGCGCTGGGAGAGGCCGGCCGCGATCTCGATCATCTGCTGCTGGCCGATGCCCAGCGCGCTGACGCGGCGGCCCGGATGCAGGGCGCCGAGCCCGAGGGGGTCGAGCACCGCCCGGGCGCGATCATGCAGGGCGCGGTATCGGATCCAGCCCCAGCGATGAGGCAGTTCGTCGAGGAAGATGTTTTCGGCAACGGTGAGGTTGCCGATGAGGTTGAGCTCCTGCATGACCAGGCGCACCCCGCTGCGCTCGGCCTCGCGTTTGGTGCGCGGAGCATAAGAAGCGCCCTCGAGGGTCATCGAGCCGGCGTCGGGCAGCGTGAGGCCGGCGATGATGCGCGACAGGGTGCTCTTGCCCGCGCCGTTCTCCCCGACCAGCGCGTGCACCTCGCCCCGGCGCACCTCGAAATCGACATCGATCAGCACCGGCGCGGCGTAGCGCTTGCCGAGGGCGCGGATTTCGAGCAAAGGGCTGGCGTCCGGCATGGGGCGGATCAGGGCGCCGGGGGTTCGATGCCTTGCGCGGTGACGAGGTCGACGGGCGTTTCGCGGTCGGCGGGCGCACTCTTGGTTTCGAGCAGTTGCAGGGCGTACTCGATGCCGTACACGGCGATCTGATCGGCGTGCTGGTCGGCGGTGGCGAGGATCCTGCCTTCCTTGAGCAGCGCCTGCACGGCCGAGATGTTGTCGTATCCGACCACGAGCACCTGGTCCGCTTTGCCCGCCGCGCGCAGCGCCGCGATGGCCCCGAGAGCCATGCTGTCGTTCGAACAGAGGAACGCCTTCAAGTCCGGATGCTCGGTCAGGATGGCGGCGGCGACCTGGTTGGCCTTGTCCGTTTCCCAATAGCCGGATTGCGAACTGGCCATGCGCAGGCCGGCGGCTTGGACCGCCTCGGTGAAGCCGAGCTTGCGCTGCTGGGCGTTGAAGGCGTTGGGCGGCCCTTCGATGATCGCCACGGGATCGCCGGACTGGAGCCGGCGGGCCAGATAATCTCCCACGCGCCGGGCGCCCTTGCGGTTGTCCGGACCGACAAACGGAATGCGGGCCTGTTTCTCGGCCAGGACGGCGTCGTCGAATTTGTTGTCGATATTGACCACGATGATGCCGGCGGCCTGGGCCTTGCGGCAGACGGTGACGAGCGCTTTCGAATCGGCGGGGGCGATCACGATGGCGGCGACGCGCTGGGCGATCATCTGCTCGACCAGGTCAATCTGGCGGGCCACGTCCAGTTCATCTTTGATGCCGTTGGCCAGAAGGTCGTACTCGGTCGCATGGCTCTTCTGATGGGCGCGGGCGCCGTTCTCCATGGTCAGGAAGAACTCGTTCGCCAGCGATTTCATGATCAGCGCGATGCGCGGTTTCGAGTTCGGCGTCGAGCCGCCCGATTCGCCGGTTTCGCGGGGTCCGCAGCCGGTGCCGAGGGCGAGGAGCAGGGCCCAGGCCGCGAACAAGCCGGCCAACGGACGGATGCGGAGGAGGTCGGAGCGGGGTTGTGTTGTCATGAGCGTGAGGTCTGGGATGGGTGTGAGGCAAGCCCGGATGTTTCACAAAGCTTCGCGGAGTCTGACATCCGGGCTCTGGCAAAACCGCGCCCGGAAAGGGAACCGGGAGCATTCTGTCGGTTCTGAGAGTG
>CAYPUR010000015.1:0-13350 GCA_964413865.1 uncultured Verrucomicrobiota bacterium | reverse complement strand
AGCAGTCCGCTTGCGAAGTCTGAGTGCCCTGTGCACCATCGGGGTGTGAAATATGCGGGCTAGGCGAACTTGTGCTTGCCCGGGGCGGGGACCTCCGGGAAGGGCAGGCTGCCAAACTCGTACTTGTCGGGGCCGTACCGCAGTTTCGAGTTAAGCGCTTCGTCCCACTCGACAGTCCGGCCCGTGTAGGCCGACTCGCGTCCCATGACAGCCGTCAGGGTGCCTTCGGCCAGGCTCTTGGCTTCGTTGATCGGTTTGCCCGCGCGGATGCTGGCGATGAGATTCCGGTGCTCGTTCTGATAGGGATTGCCATCCTCGATCCCGCGGCTGCGCCAGTTGCCGCCACCGCGGATGGTCAGGAGATTGTTGCCGTCATTGAGCGTCGCCACGCCTTTGGCACCCTGGATCACTTCGCCCACCCGCCCTTCGGTGCCGTCCATCTGGCGGCATTGGCTGAACATGCGCACGCCGTTGGGGTACTCGAACTCGACGGCGAAGTGGTCGTAGATATTGCCGTGGATCGGATGCCGGCGCGCCTGGCGTCCGCCCTGGCCGTAGGCCTTTACGGGGTGGGCGCCCATCGCCCAATTCATGATATCGAGGTTATGCACGTGCTGCTCCGCGATATGATCACCGCTGGTCCAGGTGAAGTAGTTCCAGTTGCGGAGCTGCCATTCCATGTCGCTCATCGCATCCGTCTTCTCGATCACCCAGATCACGCCGCCGTTCCAATAACAGCGCAGGCATTGAATCTCGCCGATCTGCCCGTCGTGGATGCGGCGGATCGCCTCGTTGTAGCTGGGGCGGTGCCGCCGCTGGGTCCCCGCCGCAATGCCGAGGTTCTTCGCCCTGGCGATTTCCCCCGCTTCGAGCAAGGTCCGCACGCCGGGGCCGTCGACGGCGCCGGGTTTTTCCATGAAGACGTTCTTGCCGGCCTCGACGGCCGCTTTGACATGGAGCGGGCGGAAATGGGGCGAGGTGGCGTGGATCACATAGTTGATTTCGGGAATCTCGAGCAGCTTCTTGTACCCATCGAACCCGTCGAAGCACATTGCATCCGGGATATTCACGCCGAGCTTCCTCAGGTTCTGGCGGCAGGCGTTGACGCGGTCCATGAACACGTCGCACAAGGCGACCACCTCGAGGTCCTTGTGGGCGACCGTCGCATTCGCCGCCACGTTTTCGGTGTGATAGCCCGCGCTCGGGTAAATGACCTGGGTGGCCGCGCCCAGGGCGTCAAGCACCGCCCCCGTCCCGCGTCCGCCGCAGCCGATCACCCCGATCCTGATCGGCATGTCCGCCTCCGCACGAGCGCCAGGCACAAACGGGAACTCGGCGAATGCCGCGCCGGCCAAGGCGGCCGATGACCCCCGCAGGAAATGGCGTCGGGAACACTTCGATTCAGTTGCGGGTGAAGTCGGATCCGAGGTATTCATGCGCGAAATAGTGGAGGAGGGGCTCGGGGAAAAGCCAGAAGAAACTCCGCCAGCCCGCCTCTCGCGGTGGATCTGGAGGTTGTCCGGTGAGAATCGAGTTTGCGCCGCGTAAGGGCACGCCTGCCGCGCCGTGTGGGGGCACGCGGCCTACAACACCGATGTCTGTCCTTGCGCCGCGTGGGGGCACGCGGCCTACAGCGAAAGTCTCCATCCGTTGTCGGCCCGGTGCCCACCGGACGACGGAACACCAACAACAACCAGACGGGCCCAAGCCGGTCACTGCGCGCCGGGCATCGGCGGCGCATTGTTCAACCCGGGGATGGGCGGGCTGGGCGGAAAGGGCACCCCCTGGCGGCGCGAAATTTCCTCCTGGGCGCGCATCAGGAGCATCTGCTGTTCGGGCGCAAGGGCCGGCTGAGGAGGCTGCACGGCCTCGCCTCCACCGCCAAACTGCGTCGGGGCGTTGATTCCCGAAACGGCTCCAGAAGACAGTCGGGTTGGCCTTACGGGAATCGACTGCAGGCCGCTCGGGTTGGGCGTGGTCAGAGTCGGGGACCCCAGGGGGGCAATCGAGGGCGTGGTCCCCACCGCTCCGGGTCTTCCCCATGTCGCTCTGGACGCGGCAGCAGCACCCGGTGTCCTGGGCGCTGAACCGGGTTGAGGCTGGCCTGGCCGCCCAGGCACGGCGCCGGGTGCGGCTGCGGGCGCGGCGGGAGGTTTCAGCCCGTTGTTCACGAAGTCGAGAGTCATCTCCTTCCCTGCGTATGCAACGCGCACCATCCCGGCCCGCTCGTCGATCTGAAGAACGTGGAGATTCGTGATCTGCCAGTCCTTGTCACCTTCGGCGACCAGGTCGGAATTGATCTGCGGCTTGCCGGGCTCCTGAAGGACAAATGTGGCGTGACGCCCGCCCAACAAGGTGATGATCCCGGACAACTTCAGCGCCGAGGGCGAGATTTGCTGGGCCGGTTGTTCGGGAGGGGGCGCAGGGGGAGGCGGCGTCTTGAGACCAAAGGCGTTGCGCAGAACGATCGACTGGTAGGGAGAATCTTGCGCCGGGCCCGCGGTCGGAGACGGAGTCACGTCCGGCTGGGCAGGCGTCGGCTGGGCAGGCGCCGGCTGGGCAGGCGTCGGTTGGACAGGCACTGGCTGCGCAGGCGGTGTCGGGTTCGGAAGGCTCCTGCCATCAGCCTGCGGCGGCTTCTCCTCGACCTTGGGTGCCGGAGCAGCCTCAGACCCCCCGTTCTCCTTGGATTCCATCGGTTCCCCGGATTCCTCAGGCGCCTCGGGCTGAGGGGTGTCTTCGGATTCAACAGGGGCATCCGGCGTCGCGGGATCTTCTGATCCGGGTTCGGGCGGGGCGGGCTCTTCCTCGGCCGGCACGTCACCGTCGTTCCGGGCCGGGCTTGCACCGAACGCAAAAGCCAGACCTCCCGCCAGCAAGGCCAGGCACAACAAATTGCGCAGCGTTGTCACGAGCCCACTATCGCTCATGGTCTTGATGAACACCATCGGAGAGTATTGGTTGCGCACGGAAATCGGTGCACCGAACGCGCCATGGTTTTCCGGGCCAGTCCTTCGACACATAAGCGTGCGAACGAACCTATGGCTCAGGAGGCCGGACGTCATGCTTGAAAGCCAGAGCGCCAGTTGGGCAGGCCTCGACACATTCCCGGGCCACTTTCCGCAGGCCGTCGGCGATGGCACGGTCCAACGGCGCAGCCACCCGCACGTCAAATCCGCGTCCGATGAACGTCAGCCCGAGCGGTTCCCGCGCCAGCTCGGTGATCCTGACGCAGATGCCGCACAGGATGCACTTGCCCGGCTCGAACACGATCTCGCCGCGTTCGAGATGCTGTTCGAAGGGGCGGCGTTGAGAACGGAACCGGCCCGGCTCGACGCCGTACAACTCCCCGTAATGCTGAAGTTGGCAGTTTCCTTCGGCACGGCAGTCGCAGTGCAGACAACGGCCCGCTTCGCCCCGGCCTTCGAGAACGGTGAAACCGCGCAGCACACCCTGCTCGGGGGAGACGCGGGGAGCGGGGTTATGCCCGATCAGGAAAAGCCCCAGCTCGGGTGCGCTCAACCGTCCCATCACGCTCGAAAAAAGCCGTTGTTCGGCGGCCGCTTTCAGCCCGAGCAGGGCGCGATGGACAGCGAGGGCGGCGGACCGCCCCTCGCTCATGGCGCGAACGAGGTGCTTGATCGGGCGGACGGCAGCTCCCACGGCGAAGACCTTTGTCTGCGAAGTCGCCGCGGTAAGGGGATCGGCCCGGATCCCGGTTGAGGTGGTTGCCAGACCCAGGCTGTCGCGCGCCTTGTCCTTTTGGCCCCAAGCGACAAGCACGGCGTCAAAGCGGGACAGAAGGCCTTCGAGCGTCTCGTCGCGCCCCAACTCGACCCCGAGGCTGAACTGGGTGCCGAGGGCCCGCAGCCGGTTCATTTCGGCGTCAAGCGTCGCCGAATCCAACGCACCGCCGGCCACCTCGATGCGCAGGCTCCCGCCCGGTTTGTCATGGCGATCGAAGATTGTGACGCCGTGCCCCTCGCGCAGGAGAAAGAAGGCCGCGGCAAGGCCAGCCGGTCCGGCCCCGACGATCGCCACCGATTTCCCCGTCGCGGGCTTGCGGGGCGGCAAGAACGGACTCGACGACGCCAGGTCCCGGTCGGCGACCAGGCGTTCGACGTCGCGAATCGCGGTGGGCTGGTCGTGAGTCCCGCGGCGGCAGCCGTTCTCGCAGGGGTGATGGCAAAGCCGCCCGAGGATCGCGGGCATCGGCAGGGCACGCAGCACGGTGTTCGTTGCCGCGTCCCAGGCCTGGGTCTCGACCTGACGGAGCATCACTGGGATGTTGAGGTGCAGGGGGCAGAGGCGATGGCAGGGCGCGAGACAATCGCCGACGTGATCGCTGAAAAGCAGTTCGAGCGCAGTGCGCCGCGCCGTCCGCACCTCGTCGGTCTCGCTTTCAATCACCATGCCCGGCTGGACCTCGAGGCCGCACGACGGCACAAGACGCCCACCGCCTCCCCCCTCCGCGCGGACCTTGACCAGACAGACCAGACAAGAGGTCAGTGGACCGCATTTCGGGAGGTAGCAAAGCGTGGGGATATCGAGTCCCAAGCGGCGCGCGCCGGCCAGCACGGTCTCCCCTTCGCGCACGGTCACCGGGCGCCCATCGATCAGGATCTCGAATTCGGCGGTCGGGTGCGGAGTGCCGGGTTCGGCGTCGTTCATATCACCTCCACGGCCTGATGGGGGCAGACGCGGCGGCAGGAATCGCAACGCGTGCACAAATCGAGGTTGATGACGTGCCGTTCGTAGGGCGTGATCGGGATGGCATCGACGGGGCAGTTCTGGGCGCACAGCGTGCAGCCGGTGCAGTCGGCGGTGATGTGATACTTGATCAGCGGGAGGCACTTGCCCGCCGGACACCGTCCCTGGATGTGCGCCTCGTACTCGTCCCGATAATAGCGCAGGGTGGTCAACACCGGGTTAGGCGCGGTCTTGCCCAGGCCGCAGAGGCTGCCCCGGCTGATCTGAACGGCCAACGACTCGAGTTCGTCCAGGTCCTCCTTGTGGCCGCGTCCGCTGCAGAGGCGGTCGAGGATCTCGAGCATGCGCTTGGTGCCGATGCGGCAGAAGGTGCACTTGCCGCACGACTGATCCTGGGTGAACTGGAGGAAATAGCGGGCGATGTCCACCATGCAGGTGGAATCGTCCAGCACCACCAATCCGCCCGACCCCATGATCGCACCCACGCGCTGGAGCGACTCGTAATCGACCGGCGTGTCCGCCAGCCGCGCAGGGACGCATCCCCCCGAGGGCCCGCCAATCTGCACAGCCTTGAAACGGCGCCCCGCCTCGACGCCCCCGCCGATGTCCTCGACAATCTCGCGCACGGTCGTGCCCATCGGAATCTCGATCAGACCGCCCCGGCGCACCTTCCCGGCCAGCGCGAACACCTTCGTCCCCTTGCTGGCGTCCGTGCCGATGGCGGCAAACGCCTCAGGACCGTGCCGGATGATCCACGGCACCATCGCCAGGGTCTCGACGTTGTTGATCAGGGTCGGCTTCCCCCACAAACCGGATTGCGCCGGGAACGGCGGGCGCAGGCTGGGCATGCCCCGACGCCCTTCCACGGACTGGATCAGCGCCGTCTCCTCGCCGCACACGAACGCTCCCGCCCCCTCCTTGATGGTGATTCGCAACGGATAGGGGGATCCGCACAGCGCGTCCCCCAGCCAGCCGCGCCGTTCGAGTTCGAGAATCGCCGCCTGGACCCGGCGCACGGCCAGCGGATACTCGTGCCGGATGTAGAAGGCCCCCTCGTGCGCCCCGATGGCGACCGCCGCGATCGCCATGCCCTCGATCACCCGATACGGAAACGATTCGAGGATCATCCGGTCCATGAACGCGCCCGGATCGCCCTCGTCCCCGTTCCCGACAACATACTTCACCGCGCCCGGCTGCTGGCGGGCCACCTGCCATTTGCGCCCAGTCGGGAAACCGGCCCCTCCGCGCCCCCGAAGTCCCGACGCCACGATGGCATCGATGATCTGTTCGGGAGACAGCGGCGGACGTTCTGGGGGAAGGGCGCTTCCCGGGGGCTGAGCGCCCGGGGCGGATTCCGCGTCCGTGTCAGGCGCCGGTGCGCCGAGAGGCGTCCGCTTCGCCCGCGCGTCGAGGCCGGCCAGACAGCGGCGGAGGGCGATAAGACCGTCATGCGCCAGGTACTCGTCGAGGTCGAGGGGATCGAGCTTGCCGAAGTGCTCGGTGGCGATGTGCACCTGTTTGCCCAGGAAGGCCGAGACGCTCCCCTCCCGCAGGTCCAGGGCGCACGACTGGACCTGGTCCGGTTCGGTGCGATCGACGAGCACCTGGTCGATGGCATTCTCCCAGAACCGGCTCACGCGCGCGAGCCAGGCGCGCGGACGCAGATGCCGCTCGAAGAGGGCGGCGGCGTTCCCCGGTTGCACCCCTGCGTAGAACGTGCTCCGCCCGTTGGCCTCGGCCACCTCGACCAAGGGCGTGCGATGGCACATGCCCACACAGCCCACTCGCTTGACGACCACGCTGCCGCCGCAGCGCTCGGCCTGATCCTCGAGCGCGTGGAACAGCCGGTCGCTGCCTTTCGCCATGCAGCACGAGCCCAGGCCCACATGGATCTCGATGGCGCGGCCGGGGCGCGCCTTGAGATCCTCCGTCGACCGCGCCGAGCCGCCGAGGGCCCGCTGGCTTTCGATGAAATCGCGCAGGAGTTGAGGGACCTTCTCGGCGGTGGTGTGGCCGAACGTGCTGCCGCCAATCCTGACCACCGGCGCCAGGGTGCAGCATCCCAGACACGCCACCGCCTCGATCGTGAATTGCCGGTCCGCATCCGTATCCTCTCCGTCCGGGATCCGCAACTGCCGCCGGAGCGCGTCTTCGACCCGCTCGGAGCCGGTGACGTGGCAGGCCGTGCCGTGGCAGACGCGGACGAGATGCCGCCCGACGGGCGCGTGCCGGAACATGTCGTAGAAGGTCGACACACCGGTGATCGCCGCCGGCGTGATGGCCGTGATCTCACCGATCTGTTCGAGCGCGCGCGCGGGCAGATAGCCGTAATGCCCCTGCACGGCCTGCAGAATCGGGATCAGGGCCGCGGGCGTCCGCCCGAGCCGCTCGACCGCCGCGTCCACAAAGGCCAGATCCAGCGAATCGGGCGGATTGGCCGCCAGCTCGGGTCCGGCCACGGGCGCGCTGTGAGTGGTCGAGGCGGGCGGTTTCACGGTTGGTTCTCGGGCGCCTTGGATTCCGCCGCCTTCGCACCGATGCAGAAGAGGGTCTTTGTGGTGCGGATCAACAGCCGGTCCGACAGGAGGGCGGGACTGGCGAGAACGGGTTCGCCCATGTCGAAACGGGCCACTTCCTTGAATTCGCGCCCCGCCTCGGCGATCAGGACCTCGCCCTTCTTGCCGAGGATGAGCAGACGGTCCCGCGCGATGGCGGGAGTGGCGTTGATCTCGATTTCGAGTTCGTGTTCCCATTGTTTCTCGCCGCTCCTGGCGTCGTAACAGGTCAGGGTCCCGTACGTGCTTGCCAGGAACACAAGCTCGCCGTTGCCGGCAGGGCTGGTGATGTCCGGGATGTTGTCCTCGGCCGTCCAGGCCACGTGGCTTTGGGTGACGTCGCCCTGCCCGTCGGGACGCAGCGCCACCAGCCTGTCCATCGGGCTCACTGCCAGGACCAGGCCCCCGACGTAAATGGGCGAAGGGGCAATCTCGCCCATCAAGATTTCGCCGCGCCACAACTCGGCGCCATCCGTCGCCGCGTAAGCAATCACCCAGGGGCCGCCAAGCGTGATGATCTGCGGGCCGGCGGGCGTGTCGGCGACGCACGGCGTGGCCCACGATTCCGGCACCGCGCGTGTCCGTTCCCACACGATTCGTCCCGTCGCGCCATCGAAGGCGTAGAGGCGCGAACGGTTCTGTTCGGCCTGGCCTTGATCGAGCTGGACCAACAGGCGGTCCTGCCACGGGACCAGCGACGTGGCGTGTCCGTAGGCGTTTTTGGGCACGCCCAGATGCTTGGCCCACGCCAGCGTGCCGTCGAAACGGAAGGCCGCCAGATCCCCGTTGCCAAAAATCACGAATGCCCGCCGGCCATCGGTCGCCATGGACGGCGCGGCCAGGCCCGTGCCCTCAGCGACCTCGGGCAACTGCGCCGGACTGCCTGGAATGTTGGCGACGGGCCGCCGCCAGACGAGCGCCCCGCTGTCCGCGTCGTAGCAGAACACCTCCCTTTGCTGCTGCTCGGCGCCTGAGAGAAAGACGCGGTTGCTCCAGACGATGGGCGAATTGAACCCCAGGTTAGTGGCGCTGGCGCGCCATAGGATGCCCGCGCCCGTCGCCACATCCCAGGGCTCGAACGGCACGCCGTTGCTCGCGTACGCATTGCCCGTCGGACCGAGAAAGCGCGGCCAGTTCGCCGCAAACAGAGCCGCAGGCATCGGACCGGACGCCTCTTCGTCCTCCTCGCCCGCGAGCCTGGCCAGGAACTTCCCGATCTGGTCCGGACGCTCGGGAAGGTCTGTCCCGCTCGACAAGGCCAACGCGACGAGACCCAAACCCGCCAAGGCGCCCATGCCGATCACGGCCCGCCGCGCGCGCCCGGCGAGCCGATCCTGCCGCTCCGCGGCGTCCGTGACCAGGCGCGGGCAGTAGACCTTGGCCTGGAGGCGGGCCGCCTGGCGCACCGACCAGACCAGCAGCGCGCCGCCCGCCACCAACAGCCACGCACCGACCGCTTGAAAAGCGATCTGGCGGAAATACACCTGGCGCAGCCGCAGATCCAGGGCGCGGATCCGGTCCTTGAGTTGCTCGTTCTGGGGGGTCTCGAGCAGCCTGGCCTTGAGCGCGATCAATTCCCGCGACTGGAGCGGATCGTCCACTTTCGACTGAACATGCCGAATCACCAGTGCGATGATGACGCCGATGCAAAAGATCGCGGCGATCGCTGCCGTGATCCAAAAAAGGCGCGCCGCGCGTCGCGCTTCGGGGCCGTTCACCGGCGGGGTTTGACTCGTTGCAGCCATGCGAATCGAGGCGCTTCAATCCCGTTTCGTTCCAGCCGCCGTTGGGCCGGTTCCAAGTCCCGGCTCCGGGCGGTTCGGAATGGCGGACGCAGGCAGGAGCCCGAGCCGCACCCGCTCGTTGGGGCACGCCATGAAACAGCGCGCGCACGCCACGCAGGCGCCCCGATCCGGCTCGAAGTCGGTTCGATCCGGTCGCACGGACAAGCCGATCAGCTTCGCAAAAACCACCAGCACAGTCCAACCGCCGAAGAGCCAGCCGGACAGGACAAATCGGCGCCGAATGTCCACCGCGGCCGCAACCAACTGCGGCGCATCCCGCTCGGCGCGCCCCAACGCGAGGCTGTCCGGCGTGGCCGGGATGGGCATCACGGTTGGCTTGTTGGGATCGGCGTAGCGCTCCGCCAGCGCGACGGTCGGGTGCACTTTCGAGAATGGAACGCTCAGCTTGGACCCGACCCAGCCCCCGACGACCAAAGCGACCGGCAGCAGGAGCAGCAGCCAGCCAAGGCGCCGCCGGGCCGGGACCAGGGCCTGCGGCGTGGTCGGCGTCAGCGCCGGCTCGCGGATCGCACCATAGGGACAGGCCTCTTCGCAGAGGCGGCACTGGGTGCAAAAGTCCGGGGTGATGCGCACCCGCCATTTCGAGGCCAGCGCCGCCAGGCGCAGCAACGCCCCGTAGGGGCAGAGAAATCGGCAGTATGGACGCCCGATAAAGAGGCTCGCCAGGACAAAGAGCCCGCCCAACGCCAGCAGCGTCGCGCTGCCGGTCAGCCGAAAGAGCGGCACAAACGGGTCGTAGCGGCAGATGATGAACGCGCTGCCGGTCGCCGCAAACGCGAGTCCGGCCCCGAGAAAGAGGAACGGCACGACGCTCAGACCGTGGTCGAGCCAGGCGGGCACCTTCACCGGCCTGATCAAGACCAGATCCTGCAGCGCTCCATGAGGACAGACCGCGGCACAAAACGTCCGCCCGGCAAACAACGCCACCACCAAAGGCGCGAAGAAGAAAACGAGCACCGTCATGGGCAGCGCGTAGCTCGCATCGCACAGGGCCAGGGCCACGTTCTGCACCGCCCCGATCGCGCAGATGCATCCCTCGCGGTAGAACCCGAAGTAGATCAGAGAGAACAGGGACAGCGTAATGATGCCCCGTCGCGAACGCCGCCGATGCACCAGGTAACACGCCAACCCAAGCGCCCCCAGGAGCGCCGCCACGTCGACGTACTGCATGGCCAGCGACCGCGGGCTCGGCGTCGCGGTCAAGGGCAGCACATGCCCGGTCTCGAATTCCGGCGGAGGGAACCGCGCCTCGGCCAGGGCCGCCGTCCCGCCGCACACCCAGAGAATCGCCAACGCCAGCAATGCGGGCCAGAGCCAGCACTTCGAGAGCGGCGCTCGAGCGCCGCTCTCAATGCCGAGGTTTATCGAGTGCAACTTCCCGCGTTGAGCGGTGTCCGGACCGGCAGCCGGCCTTTTGGCGCCCCCTCCGAGACCGCGTGGCGTATCGTCCTTCATGCGCGGCTCAGTGCGAGGTCTTGAGCAAATACGGTTGGCTCACCGGCACGCGGCGGAAGGCGTCGCTCGGGCAGACCCGCCCGATGGCACATTCGTTGCAATTGAGGCAGAGATGCTGGCGCACCTGGAGGTAGAGCGAGCCGTTGCCGAACCGGCTGCACCCCTCGACGCATTTGCCGCATCCGATGCACAGCGCCTCGTCGATGGTATACTCGTAATACGGATCCTCGATGTATTTGCGCTGGATGGCGCCCGTCGGGCAGAGCTGGTTCTCCGCGCCGGTGTTGAGGGCATTGGGTTCGGGCGCGAAATAGCCGGTGCAGAGCTCGCAGTAGCCGCAAAGATCGTACGAATGCACGCACTTCACCGCCGATTGATCGAGCACGCACTCGGTCGCGCAACGCCCGCAGCGCAAACACTTCGAGGGATCGATCTGCCAGACGGTGGTCTGGCTGCGCGTGCGGTGCACAAGGGTTCCAACCACCGCGCCCACGCCCGTCAGGGCCGCCACCCGCGCCCCGTTGCGCAGGAAATTGCGGCGGCTCACCGGGCCCTCTCCTGGAGATTGAGGCGTCATGAGGAACCAGTGCCGCGCTTGCGGATCATCACGCGAATCTCCCCAGCCAGCGGATCGAGTATGAAGATGCGGCCCTGCGCGTCAGCCACCGCGTCCAGCGCGGCCTTCGCCATGCTGACCCCGGGGGGCACGCTCTGGGCAAACGACTCCGCCCCGGCAACGACGGATTCGAATTCGCCCAGGGCGCTGTAAACCTTCACGCGCCGCAGCCCTTTCTCACAGGTCACGCAGCGCCCGTCAGGCAGCGTCGCCAGATGGATCGGATTGCAGCAGCCGCAAAAACCGTCGATCGCCGCCGTCGGTTTCCCCCACGCTAGTTCGAGGTCGCCCGAGGCCGTGTACAGTTCAACCCGGTGCCTGCCGGGGTTGTTCACGCGCAGGAGACCGTCGCGATGCAGATCGACATCGAGGAACGGACTCGGAAGCACAAAACCGGGAATGCCGCGTTCCTTGTCCCGTTCGCCAATCCGCCCCAGAAGCCGGCCCGAGCGATCGTACCGCAATACCGCGCGACCGCCTGAATCCGCCGCAAAAAGACCGTCCTCGCCCACCGCCACACCGGTCAGCCATGTCTTCGACCCCGGCGAACCCCAGACAGCCGTCCGCTGGCCCCTGGCATCGAAGACCTCGATATGATCGCGCAGCCCGACGTAGAGAAGGCCGTCCCTGGCCGCACCCAGACACTGCGCCGGCCCGGCGAGAGCGATCTCGAAGTCCACCGCCCCGCCCTCCGCCAGGCGCACGACCGAGTCGCCGGCGGCCATGTGGAGCGCTCCATCCGGTCCCAGCGCAAGCCGCCCCGGTTCGGGACGGGGCGATTGGAACCGCGCCGTCTCCTCGTAGTGAATGAACTTGGGATCCGTCCGCTCGAACTTGCCGACGTCATAGGCGAACGGGTTCTCGGCGCTGCCCCGGGCGGCCCGGACGTTTCGCCCGGACGCGGCCAACGCACCCACAATCCCCAGCAGACCGCCCGCCCGCAGGTTCCTGCGCAGGAAATCCCGGCGCGAGCCGTTCGAACCTGAGGACTCGGGCGATTTCAGTGCATCTCGACGTCGCATGTCCCGATGCCCCGGCGGTAGTAGTTAAACTGGACGTTCGGATGGTCGGCGAGCAGGGACATCGGCACCGCCGCGTCGGCGATCCGCTCCGCGATCATGAATGCCGTCAGCCGCTGGCCAAAGGGGTTGTCGTGGTTGCCGGCATGCCAGATCGACACTTTCTCGGCTTTCCATGTCTCGACCGGGCCGACACTCAAGGCTTGCGTGGGCACCAACGCGACGTTGCCCCCCCCCGAGGTGCGGGCATTCTGCGCCACCGTCAATGGATGCAAATCCACCACACGCGTGCCCAGTTTCCGGTATTCCGCGGGCGAGGGCGGCTGGTTCTTGTGCTTGCCTCGGCGCCGGGGGGGATCGTTGAAGGCCCAATGCTTCACGTCGCCCTGGCCGCCCTGCATGACGGCGCAACGCACGCCCTCCCAGCTCCGCCGATACGGCGCCGTGTCGGCCTTCGGGAAGTGGAGGTGGGCGTCGGGCATCCGGAGATTCTTGCGGATGCGATCGAAGCAGAGCGCGCGGTCGGCCCGTTCGAACGAGAGCGGATGGTCCAGCGGCGCCTCGCGGCCCTCGAGATACCATTCGTCCATGCCCCAGAAATGGGCGGAGCGGATGTCGAGGTCGAGGGCATTGACGATCTGGGCGACCAGGGGAAGCTGCTCAGTCGGGCCGATCGGCCCGCAGATCCCCACCGGATTGTCGTCGGTCGACTGGCGCCAGGCCTCGATGTACTCGAGCGCTTCCGCCAGGTAGAAGCTCTCGAGCGTGTCATAAAACACCACTTTGAAGCCCGGACGCGCAAGCCGCAGCATCTTCTCCGGCGTGAGCCGGGCGGCGGCCCGAATGATCTCCTCATCCAGCGTCGTGTAATCCCACCAATCGGGGGCGATGGCACTGAGTCTGCGTGACATGGTTAATGATGGTTAATGCGCTATGGCCAAGTTGCGCGCAAACTAGCCGCTTGACCGCGTTCGCGCAACAGTTTCGAGCCGTTCCCCCCCTCCGCCCGGTGCATCCGGTTGCTGTGCTGTCAGTGTTGTATCGCCCGGTGAGGGCACCGGCCACACCGGAGAGAGAGTCCCGGTGATCGGGTCGGGTGCCCCGGACCCGGCGTCCGCACCGGTGTATGTCTTCGCGCCGCGTGGGGGCACGCCGCCTACAACCGCTGCATTCTTCGATGCTGTAGGCCG
>CAYPUR010000014.1:34800-36515 GCA_964413865.1 uncultured Verrucomicrobiota bacterium | reverse complement strand
TCGCCCACAATGTACGGGTTGATGTCCAGCTCCCTGATCTCGGGATAATCGGTCGCCAGTTGGCTGATGCGCTGGAGCGCGCTGGCGAGCGCATGGAGGTCGACGGGCGCCTGGCCGCGCGCCCCTTTCAGCAAGGCATATGAGCGCGTCCCCATGAGCATCTGCATCGCCTCCTCCTGCGTGATCGGCGCCAAGTGGAACGTCACATCCTTCATGACCTCAACAAAAATGCCGCCCAGACCGAACATGAGCATCGGTCCGAACTGCGGGTCCCGCGTCATCCCAAGGATGACCTCGCGCCCGCGGTGGCCCATCTTCTCGACGTAGGCGCCCCGAATGAAGGCGTTGGGCGCGCGCCTTTGGACGCGCAGCATCATCAGGTCATAGGCATCACGCACCTGCTCTGCCGCGGCGAGGTTGATCCGCACGCCGCCGAAGTCTGATTTGTGAACGATGTCCGGGGACGAGATCTTGAGCACGACCGGGTAACCGATCCGATTCGCCACATCGACGGCTTCGTCCGCATCCTTTGCCAATGCGCCCGGAAGAATCTTGAAATCGTAGGCGCGCAGGATGTCCTTGGCCTCGACTTCGCCCACCCGTTCGATATCGCTGCGGGTGTGCCATTGAATGACACGGTCAACGCGGCGGCGATTGACCGGGAACCGGCTCACAATCCGAGCCGGGCGCCGTCGCCAGGCCGCGTAATCGCACATGGCCCGCAACGCGGCCACCGCGCGGTCAGGCGCCGGATAGTTCGGAATGCCGAGTTCCATGAGCCGCGCCTTGCCCGCGGCAACCTCCTCGCCGCCCATGAACGCGGTGAGCAACGGCTTCTTCCCCTTGTTGGCCGCCGCGAGTTTCTCAGCCAACTCGAGCGGCCGTGTCATGTTCTGCGGCGTGGCAACAACCAGAATCGCGTCGATCGTGTCGTCCTCCTGCAAGATCTCGAAAGCCTTGAGGTACCGCTCCGGTTCCGCATCGCCGATCACATCCACGGGATTGCCAAACGAGGCGGTCGCGGGCAGCACCGCGCGCAGCCGCTCCTTGGTCGCATCGCTCGGAATCACCATCTTGAGCCCCATCGTCTCTGCGGCGTCGGCCGCCATGATGCCCGGACCGCCCGCGTTGGTAATGACACAGACCCGATCACCGGCGGGAAGCGGCTGGGTGGAAAAGGCCATGGCGTAGTCGAACAACGCCTCGAAGTTCTCCGCCCGGATGACGCCCGAGCGCTTGAACGCCGCGCCGTACGCGATGTCGGCTCCGGCGAGGCTGCCGGTGTGGGACGAGGCCGCCTTGGCCCCAGCCTGCGTAATGCCCACCTTGAGAATCACGACCGGCTTGACACCCGCCGCCTGCTCGGCAACGCGCAGGAACTTGTCCCCCTCCTTAATGCTCTCGAGATAACCCGCAATGACCCGTGTCTCCTTGTCCTCCGCCAGCGCCTGGATGAAGTCGACTTCGTTCAGGTCCGCCTTGTTGCCGAAGCTGATGACCTTGCCGAGACCCAACTCCTGGCTTGCCGCCCAGTCGAGGATGGCCACGCACAAAGCGCCGGACTGCGAGATGACCGAGATGTGGCCGGGCGGCGGCACCGTGGGCGCAAAGGTGGCGTTCAAGGCGTGGTGCGTGTTCAGCACGCCCAGACAATTGGGCCCCATCATCCGCACGCCGTGCGCCTGACAGAGCGCGACCAATTCCTTTTCGGCCTC
>CAYPUR010000014.1:12673-34790 GCA_964413865.1 uncultured Verrucomicrobiota bacterium | reverse complement strand
AACCGGCGGTGATGACAATCACGGTCTTCGCGCCGGCATCGATCGAATCCTGGATGGCCTGTCTGACGTGCTTGCCCCCCACCACCACGACACTCAGATCGATCTTGCCTCCGTACTCCGCGAGGTTCTTGTAGCACTTGACGCCGAGGATCTCCGAGGCTTCCAGGTTGATCGGGACGATCGTGCCCTTGAACCCACCACGGGTCAGGTTGTGCATGAAGGCGTAGCCGACCTTCTCCGGATTCCGTGACGCACCAATGACCGCCACGGTCTGTGGGTAAAGCAATGTCTCAAGCATACTCGTAATCTTTCAAAGCCGCCCCGCGAAGCAGCAACCCGCTCTAGGGCCGAATCCACTTCATCGCGCGTGCCGCCAGACATCCGCCCCGCAATGCAAGGGAATCTGCGCCCCGGCAGTTCGAACGGCAATCCAGCCACCGCAGTCAGGCTAGAGATTCCCGCGCCGATTCACTCGTCCGGAATTGGCGAAAGCGCGCCATTTTTTGGAGAAAAGGGGTCGGTCCGAGAATTGATGAACCGGGTTCCCAGGAAACCGCCCGCCCCATCTGGTGAACCGCCGCGCCGGGACACGCGCTGCGAAGAGGACGTGCGCTGCACAGCGTCAGAAGTTCCTCCGCGTGAGGGCACGCGGCCTGCCATGCAGAGCCCGGATTTCGTTGTCATCTTCCCGGTGGTGAGCAATCCGGGCTAGAAGGGCGACACGAAACTGTAGGTGCCTGACCCGGCTTCGAACAGGGCGGCGCCTTCGTCGAGACGACTCGGACGTGCACTCTGTCCGCTCTCCGTGATCTTCGAGGCGTCGGACGTGGGCACGCGAATGGTGGCCGTTGTGTTGGGCGGCACAGTGACCTGCAGCCTGAAGTGACCGTTTTCGATCGTCCAGTGGGAGGCGATGCGTCCGCGAATCGAGTCGTAATGGCCGCGCGCCCATGTGACGCCCCCGCCGGGCCGGGGCGCGATGAGGAAGTGTTTCCATCCGGGGCGTGCGGTGTCGGGGTTGAGTCCGGCGACGTGGCGCCAGATCCATTCGCCAACGGCGCCCAAGGCCCAGTGGTTGAAGGAGTTCATGCCGGCATCCTGGAATCCGCGGCCTTTGACGTAGCCGTCCCAGCGTTCCCAGACCGTGGTGGCGCCATTGTCAATCATGTAAAGCCAGGAAGGGAAGGTGCGGTTGGTCAGCAGTTGCCACCCCAGATCGGCATGGCCGTGCCGGCTCAATTCGAGCATGGCGCGATGGGTCGTCTGGATTCCAGTCGAGAGGTGGACTTGGTAGCGTCGGATCTCATCCACCAGATTCTGGGCGGCTTGGGGGCGGAGCGACTCCGGCAAGAGGTCGAAGTTGAGGGCCAGGGCGTAACCGGCCTGGGTGCCCCCCTCGATATGACCGTCGGGCCTCACGAACCGTCGGTTGAACGCGGCCCGGATCTGTTCGAAAAGCTCATGGTACCGCCGCGCCTGGTCGGGTCGGTCGATTTGGGCCGCCATTCGAGAGACGATCTCCGTCGAGTGCGCGAAGAAGGCGGTGGCGAACACTTCTTTGGGCACGGCGCCGCCCTTGCTCGGCCAGTTCTCCTGGCGTATCCAGTCGCCGTTCAACCAGTCGTTGTAGTCGTTGTGCCGCCCCTTGGTCCAGATCAGGTCCGGGTTCTGTCCGCGAATCCAATCTACCCAACGGCATGCGGACTCGAAGTGCTGTTCAAGAAACCGCGTGTCGGCGTAGTTCTCGAACACGCGCCACGGGACGACCGTGCCCGCGTCACCCCACGCCGGCACTCCGGAGAAAGTCAGGTTTGGATCGCCAGGATGCGGGGCGAAGTCGGGATAGCGCCCGTCGTCGGCCTGATCGTCGCGGATATCCTGGGCGAACTTGGTCAGGAACGCGGCGAGATCCATGTTGAAGATGGCTGTTTGGGAAAAGGCCTGGATGTCGCCCATCCAACCGAACCGCTCGTCGCGCTGCGGACAATCGTTGGGTGAGCTCATCAGATTGGCGCGTTGCGTCCAGACGATGTTCCGCATGAGCTGGTTGAGCGAGGAATCCGAGCACTCGAAGCCGCCGGTCTCGGGCGAGGTCGAGTGGAAGACACGCCCAAGGACCGCGCCCCGGGCGGGGGGCTCGTCGAGTCCGGTCAACTCGACGTATCGGAAGCCGTGGTAGGTGAAGCGCGGCTCATAGATCAGATCGCCATCAGCGCGCGGGATGTAACAATCGATCTGCGGGGCGCCGCGCAAGTTCGCCGTATAGAGCGTGCCGTCGTCGTTGAGCATCTCGGCATGGCGGATGGTGATGGCCTGGCCGGCCGAACCCCGGACGGCGATGCGGCACCAGCCGACCATGTTCTGGCCGAGGTCGAAGACATGCACCTTGGGACGAGGCTCCGTCTGAGCGATCGGGTGCAACTCGCGCACGACGCGGATCGGTTCGTTGCGTTGCCAAACAAGTTTCGCATCGCCCAGGCCAAAGGCTCTCACCGGGCGCCAGTCACTGTCGTTGAACCCGGACTCGTCCCAGCCGTCGGACTCTTTGCGGGCGTCGCAGACTTCGCCGTCGTAGATGCCGGCCGACCGGATGGGGCCATCGGTCGTGCTGCGCCAGGACTCGTCGGTCACGATCCGTTGCGCGCGGCCGTCGGCCAGCTCGATTTCGAGTTGCAGGAGGAATCGCGGGTGGGATCCGTACGCGTTGCGGCCCACGGCCATAAGGCGCCCGGCGTACCAGCCCTCGGCCAGCGCGGCGGCCAGGGCGTTTGGACCCGGTCGCAACAGATCCGTGACGTCGAAGACCTGGTACTGGATGCGCTTGCGGTAGCTGGTCCATTCGGGCATGAGCAACTGGTCGCCAACGCGCCCGCCATTCAGGCGCAGTTCATAGAGGCCGCAGGCGGTCGCATAGGCGGTCGCGCGTTTGACCGCGCCTTCGATCTGGAACGACTTGCGGACCAGTGTGGCAGGCAGCGCGCCAGGGACCTCGCCTGGCTTCAAGGTCACCGTCGCCCCGTCTGTAAGGTTGGCCTTGGCCCAAGCCCCCGTCTCAATCGAGTCGAGGGCCGTGACGGACGCTCGTGCGGCAAGGTTTTCCCGGCCGCGCAAAACCTCGAACTCCGCCAGGGCCAGACCGTGCTGGCCGGCGCCCCGCTCGCGCAGGCGGGTGGCGGTCAGGCGGACATGGCGCGCCGTGGCCGCGGGGAAGCGGACGATCATGGGGCCGACACCTGGGTTGGGCTCGTCGAGTCCGGTGCGGTCAAGGAGAAGGCGAGCGTCCGAGAAATCAGCCTCTTGAGCCGCTTCGAGGCGCCAGCGCAGCGGGAACAGGAAGCCCGGCGTGTCGGGCTGCCAATCGTACGGCCGAGCGGGGAACAAGGCGATGGCGTCGAACTCCACGGGTTGGCCGAGGTCGACGGCGATCCATTTGGTCGTGCTGGCATTGGTGGCGAGTTGGCTGTGGTAGCCATTGCGGGGGCCGCTCAACAGAAGGTTCGTCACGCTCACGGGATCGGCGATCCAGCGGGCTTGCCAATCGGCCTTCTCGATCAGGCCCATTGTCCAGGTGGCCGTTGGGCTCCACCCGGAGGGCCGGCCCGTCCTGTCCCAGACCTGGACTTTCCACCAGACACACAAGCGGGAGCAAAGGGGCTTTCCATCGTAGGCCACGTGCACCGCCCGATCCGAATCGACCCGGCTGCTGTCCCACAGATCGCCTTCGTCCCTCGACAGAATGTCCGGCGCCGAGGCGGCAAGGACCCGGTAGGCGGTCTGTTTCTGACCGCGCTCGTCGGAAACCAGAGTCCAGCTCAGGCGCGGCGACGCGACGTCGAGGCCGACCGGGTTCACGCGGTACTCACAGCGCAGTCCACCCACGGCCAAGGTGGCGCTCCAGAGGCTTGTTGCGGACAGCATGCCCAGCGCGGCGATGGCGGCGAAGAGCCGAGTGCGCGGTCGTGTTCCGTGCAGTGACTTGTGGCGTTTCATGGATTCCAGGCGAGCCGCGGCCGCGCAGAACCGCATGTCCGGTAGAATGTGTAATGTGAAGATGTGACCCCACAGTTCTCGCGGTTTAATTTACCAGATACCCCGGTAGCCGCTCTCCTTTCTGTTCAAGGTCACGCCGGGATCGGCGGGAGCCGCGACAGCGGACCCAAGGAGCAGCGCACCGAACACACGAGCCGGGTTGGATAAGAGGCTTTGGAGCATGGAATGACGCCGGGGATCGTACACCCAGGCCGAGAGTGCAACAAGCCTAACCCGGAAATCTCACCAGTGGGGCGGTCGCGGCATTCCTGACGGTCGGTGGGTGAGATTTCCGGGTCTGTGAAACCCGCGCCCAGCAAGGAGAATTGGCTCATCGGTTCAGCAACGCCGGGACGCGCCCCAGCCGCTTGGGTGGCGCGGGCACGCGGACACAGTGTGGTCGAGATCGGGTCCATCGGTTTGTGGCGCGGGTTTCTGATTAGCCCGCATTTCAGGTGAAATGTGACCGTGACCGGTCAGATGACATCAAAACCTGGTGAGAAATGCGGGCTAACCCGCATTTCTCACGACTTTTTCCACCGCGAAGCTGGAGATCTCAAGAGAAGCAAGCATGCAGGTTAGAAATGCCCCAGCCAACAAGCGCGGAGCGCCCAAGGACCTTGTGCATGCCCACGACAGCGCGTCCTTGTTGGGCGCTGCTGAGGCGTTTCCAGCGTTGCTGTCGATCGCCCGCGGTTGTATGAGCATCGGAGGCAAAGCACTCATGAATGACCGACATTGTTTCTTTTACGGGGGGATGGTTGCGCTGGTCGCGCTCGCAGGGGCAGTGCGCGCATCGAGTCCCGCGTTTGTCTGGCTCGAAGGCGAATCGGCCAGGACGACCTTCGATGTCAACATCGCCGGCTGGGGGCGGCCGCATTTTCTCTCCGCGAGCAACTGGGTGCATGTGAGCGTGGAGGAGGACAAGGTCGAGCAGGGAATCCCGGACGAGGGCATTCTTCTCGAGTACCCTTTCCAGTGCCCGCAGGCGGGCCGCTACGAGGTGTGGAATCGAATTGGCTTCGAGTTTGCGCGGTCGGTCTTCGAGTGGCGTTTGGACGACGGCGGATGGAGGCGGGTGGACCCGGACAAACTGACGACTGATTTGATGGAGCTGGCGACCTGGTGCGAGGTGGCGTGGCTGAGGATGGGCGAGGAAGATCTGACGGCGGGGGCGCATCGGTTGGATGTGCGCCTGCCCAAGGTCAAGGACGATCAGGGCAAATGGCGCCGGGTGCTTTACGCATCGGATGCAATCTGTCTGCACCCAGGGGTGTTTCAGCCGAACTCGAAATGGAGGCCGTGCGAGTCCGGGCGCGATCCTGCGGACGAGGCAGCGTCGGCGGTGGTCTTTCAGCTTCCCGAGACAAAGGCGCCGGAGCGTGCCCGTGTGCGATTGAGCGGCGTGTGGGAGATCGCGCGCGACGACGAGCAATTCCCCGGCGAGGTCGCCGAGCCGATCCAGGAATTGCCAAGGAATCCGGTCTGGCGCGCCATCCCGGTCCCAAGCGACAAGAACCGGGCGCGCGAGGATCTTCTGTTTGCGCACCGGGTGTGGTATCGCACGCGCGTCGGGGTTGCGGCTTCGATGGCTGGCCGGACGTTCCACATCGAGTTTCCGTGCAACAACCTCAACACCACGGTCTACGTGAATGGAGTCTATTGCGGCTTCGGGAAGAGCCCGTTTGCGCCGTTCCAGGTCGACGTGACGAAGGGGATCAAGGCTGGCGGAGTGAACGAAATCTGGGTGGGCATTCGTGATGCCTGGTATGGCCGCTCGGCCGATCCGCAGCGGCCCCTGAAATTGCGGAGGACCTTCAACTACCCCATCGGGTTGTTCAGCCAGGGCTTTCAGGACCTCGACTACCCGGTGTGGAACTGCCCGCAATCGGGCATTCTCGGCACGCCGACGCTGGAAGCCGCGGGTGGCGGGGTGTGCGTGGCCGACGTCTTTGTCAAACCATCTGTAGCCCGGAAACGGCTGGAAGCCGACGTCGCCGTAAAGAACACCACGGCGCAGGCCGCTTCCGGCGAGATTCGCTGGGAAGCCGTCAAGGACGATACCGGCCACGTGGGCCGCGTGTTCACGCCGCAGCCGTTCGAGGTCGCCGCCGGCCAGACACAAACGATCTCCCTTGGCGAGGCGTGGAGCGATCCGGAGCTCTGGTGGCCCGACGCGCCGCATCTGTACCGGCTTCGGCTGGCCCTGAGCGTCGGCGGCGAATCGGCGGATGTGAGCGAGACGCGGTTTGGGTTTCGCGAATGGCGTTGTGAAGGAACGAAGTTCACGCTGAACGGCGTGGTCTGGCGTCTGTGGGCCGATCTGGTGGGCGAAGGGCGTTCGCCCGAGGATTGGCTCGAGGCGTATCGGCGGACGCATCAGCGCGCCATGCGGCTGAGCACGGCCGGCCAGGGCGGTCAGGACTCGCGCTGGCTCGGGCTCGAACCGCAGGAGGCCCTCGAGTTCTGCGACCGCAACGGCGTTGTGGCGCGCCGCAACACGACGCTCGATGGCGAGACCATTGGCTACAATTTCAGCGAACGCGACCCGGAGACTCGCAAACAGCAAGGGGGCTCCGAACTCAAACTCGCGCTGATGAAGAACTGGCGTGAGCAATGCGTCGCGCAGGTCCGCGGCGAGCGCAATCACCCGTCGATCCAAATCTGGTCGATCGAGAACGAGTTTGCCTTCATCAATCTGATCAACCTGTTGGGCAATTCGGAGACGATGGATCGGTACGAGGAGGAAATCGCCCGGACGCACGAGGCCGTGATGGCCGTCGATCCGACCCGTTCGGTGATGATCGACGGCGGCGGCGCTCTCAAGAACAACACGCTGGGCGTCGCGGGCGACCACTACGTCGCCACTCTTGACGGGCGCTATCCCGATCTCGCGTATGAGCCGTTTGTCGAAGGGGGCGGGCGCGGGCGCTGGCGTTGGGACCAGGCGCGTCCGCGGTTCATTGGCGAGGACTTTTACGCCACGGGCATCAACCCCGCGGATTACGCCATGTGGGGGGGCGAGGTTGCTTTCCAGGGGAAAGCGGCGACGCGCGACGCCATTGCCCTTTGTTACCGCATGTTGACTGAGGGCTACCGTTGGGGCGGTCACTTTGCCGCCTGGCACTTCTGGGTCGGCACCGATGGCGGTCCCGCACAGTGGGGGGCAAGCCCGCCACGCGTCGTCCTGGTCCGCCAGTGGGACTGGACATTTGGCGCCGCGCAGAAGGTGAAGCGCACTTTCGGTTTGTTCAACGACACCCAGCATGCGGAGCCGGTGACATTCACGCGCAGGCTCACGGTCAGCGGCAAGGAGGTCCATGCGAGGTCGTCGATTCACAACGTGGCTCCGGGCACGGCGGAGAAGTTCGATGAAGAACTCGTTCTGCCGCCGGTCGCGTCGAGGCAGGAAGGGGAGTTGAGTTTGGCGTTGAGCGTCGGGGGGAAGGAGGTCTATCGCGACACCAAGGCGGTTTCCGTGCTGCCGGCACCAGGGCCGATCAAGCTCGAAGCCGGGGCGGTTGCGGTCTTCGATCCGGGCGGCGAGACCGTGGCATTTCTCGAACGGGCGGGCCAACCGTTTACGGCGGCCCGGTCGCTCGATGCGGTTCCCGCCGGCGCGAAGGTTTTGGTCGTGGGCCGCGACGCCATGGATGCGGGGGACAGCACGTCGACGCGTCTGGCGGTGCTGGCATTCGAAGGGCGCGCGGTCATCGTGCTCGACCAGACGAACCCGCTGAAGTATCAGGCAATCCCGGCCGAGATGGACTTGGCGCCGCGCGTGAAGAAAAACGAGTTCGGGAGCGCGATTCCCGCGGCCGAGGGCCGCACGGCGTTCATCGAGGATGCTTCGCATCCGGCGTTGCGGGGACTTGAGGACAAGGACTTTTTCACCTGGGGACCGGACCATCGGGTCTTCCGATGCGCCTACGTCAAGCCGACGCGCGGGGCAAAGAGCCTGGTCCAGTGCGGTCCGCGGCTCGAGAATTCGGCACTGGTCGAGGTGCCGGTCGGCCAGGGCGTCCTCTGCCTGAGCCAACTCGATCTGGGCCGCAAGCTTGCGTCGAATCCCGTGGCCCAACGCCTCCTGTTGAACCTGATCCAGTGGGGCGCGGCCTACACGCTCGAGTTTGCGGGCGTTGCGGTCGCGATCGACGATGCGGAACTGGGCAAGGCGCTCGATGGAGTTGGTCTTCAATCGACGAAAGCCAGTGACGCCCTGGCCGCGATTCAGGCCTCCGATAAGACAATCGCGGTCGTATCGGCCACGCCCGCGCATCTGAAAGCGCTCGCCGGACACCTCGATGCGCTCGATCTTTTCTGGCAGCGGGGCGGCACGGTGGTGTTGTGCGGGCTCACCCCGGAGGGGCTTGCGGACTTCAACCGGATCGTGGGTGTCGAGCACGCGATCCGGGCTTTCAAACGCGAGCGCATCACCTTCCCGCCCGCGCGCCATCCGCTCACCGCCGGACTGACCACGGGCGACATTGTGATGCTCTCGGGCAAGCGGGTTTTTGGGTGGACCGCCGACGAGTATGTCGCTTCGGACGTGTTCAGCCATGTTGTGGACCTGGAGGAGGTCGCGTCATTTGCGAAGAGCGATTTCTCCAGCTACGACAACATCGTCAATGGGTTCGTCGGGTCCGATGGCTGGCCGTTGATCATCGACTTCGAGTTTCCGAAAGACGGGCGACCGTACGAGATCAACCTCGATTTGCCCCGAGAGGAGACGATTGTTGAATACACGCACGACGCGTCGTTGAACTACAACGCGACAACGAAGATCGCACTTCTTTTCGATGGGAAGGATCGCGTCGAGTACGACCTCGATTCCAGCGGCGCCGCACAGACCTTTCGCGTCGAGCCACCGCGTCGGGCGCGCCGGGTGACGCTGCAGTTGGTGAGTTGGCTCTCCGATCCAGGCAAGCGCCCGCTGATCGGCATCGATAATATCGGTCTGAAGGCCCAGCGTTCGGAGGCCTGGCGCGCCACGGTGAAGCCGATGCTCAATCTCGGCGGGTTGGTCCATTATGCCAAGGGCGATGGCGGAGTTGTGTTGTGCAACCTGAAGTTCCAGGAGAACGAGTCGGTGCCTGCGAACCAGGTCAAGAAACGCGCGATCCTGGCCGCTGTCTTGCGCAACCTGAAAGCGCCCTTTGCCGGCGGCAAAGCCGTGATTGCCGGCGCAAAGCTGGTGTGCACGCCTATCGACATCCACACCAAGGCGACCACCTACAAGGACGAACGCGGCTGGTTCGGCGACCGGCGGCGCACGCTCAAGGCCCTGCCGGCGGGAGAGCATGAGTTTGGCGGGGTGAGATTCAACATCCATGAGATGCCCACGTCGCCGGTGCCCCAGGTGCTCATGCTGGGGGGCGAGGGTGTGCCGGGCAACCTGCCGGATGCAATCACCGGAATTCCCGTGCATGCGAAGGCCGACGCCCTGTTCTTTCTCCACGCCGCCCGGCTGGACCGCCGCCTGAACGATCGCGAGCGGGAGGAGAAACGGCGGTTTGAACTGTGTCGGTACGTGATTCGTTACGAGGACGGTGAAACCGCCGTGGTGCCCGTCTGCGCCGAGGTGGATGTCGACCACTTTGTGCAGCGCGAGCCCAGGGCCATCCCCGGCGCGCACATTGCCTGGACGGCCCGGTTCGATGACTCCGATGACAGTGCGGTCCTCTACGCGAAGCAGTGGAACAACCCGCGCGCGGAGGTCGGGATCGCATCGGTGGATTTGGTCTATGGCGAGGACCGGGGCCGGGGTGTGCCTGTCCTGATTGCGCTCACGGCTGTGACGGCGGACTAACCCGCATATTTCACTCCGATAGGGCGCAGGGCGGTCGGACCTCGCGAGATGACTGCTATGCGGTTTTGCCACAGCCCGGATATGAAACTCTGCGAAGCCTTATGAAATATCCGGGCTAACCCGCATGTGGTTCATGGACGTGTGACCACGGCGAAGCCGAAGACTCCAAAACGCGGACGGCCGCGGGCTCGCCGAACGAAGAACCCGAGGATTGAACTTGGGCTGCCGGCGGCTTTCTCCAGGCGGTTCTGTTGCGGTCCGAGGACGGGTGAGGCGGCTCGAACGATGTGGAAACAGAAAGGCGGCCCCGACTGTTTCGGGGCCGCCTTGGACTAACCCGCATGTTTCACGGAGTTCTGATCACCGCCAAGCCGAAAACTCCAAACTGTGGACCGCCCATGCGGGCTAGCGCTTCACGCGGAAGAACTTCCCCGTGCCCAGGGGTTCGACTGTGTAAGGCGAGGTTGCTCCCGGGACCGAGGTCCAGGGGCCGAGGAGGCTGTCTGCCTGCTCGACGGTGCCGGCGCCGTCCCACGAGATCCGCGGTTTGCCCTCGACGATCCCGATCGCGAGCGTGGCTCCGGTGGCGGAATCGAAGGACGAACCGTGGGTTCGCCCGACGTAATGGATGGCGTAGGCATCGTAGGCGGTCAGCGTGCGGCGCCAGACACCGAGATCGTCGATGTCCGCCTCGCCAGTTTCGGGGTACTGGCCTGTGGGATCCTGTCCAATATTGAAGACCCCGCTGGTGGTGTCGACACTGCCCAGCGTGGATGCGGAGCGGGTGTCGACCTGCACGCCGTTGAGGTAGGTGACCACGTTGCCCTTACGGTTGACGGCGTGGACCAGGTGATACCAGTTGCCATCGTTGATGCTTCCGTCGGGTCCGTAGACCTGGGCGATGCCATTCAGGCTGAAGGACCAGCCGCCTAGTTCAAACGAGGGCGCGAACGTGAGGCCGGGGTTGCCGTAGGAGTTGGTGGCGCTGCACAGGACCGGGAGGTCCCCAGGGAGCGCCCCCTGCGGCATCCGCACCCAGTACGCCACGGAGAAGTCGACGTCCGTGCCAAACCGCAGGTCGGCGGGCGCGCCGAGCTTGACGTAGTTAAACGTGGAGCTGTCGGTATCGGTGTTGAAGTGCAAGGCTTGGCCGATCAGGCCGGCCACCATGGCCGGGGCGCCGACGGAGGTTCCGTCGTTGTTGCGTCCGGAAGCGTCCTTGGTGTCGCCGTCGAACTTCATGTGGAGGACCAGGCCATCAGTGGCGTTCCACGAGGCCGGTTCGGGCGGCAGGACGGTGAGGGTGGCGATGCGGCTGAGGGCTTCGCCCACCGGGTTGCTGGCGCGGACGTAGTATTCGTCGGGGCTGCCGGGAGTGCCCGATGCGGTGACGGTGTAGGTGGCGGTGGTGGCGCCTTCGATCACCGTGCCATTCTTGAACCACTGGTAGGCGATCGGGAAACTGCCGTCGGCCTGAGCCTCGAAGGTCACGCTGGCGGACGGGAGCACGGCTTCAGTCACCGGTTCGCGGATGAAGAACGGTTTGGTGCTCGGATAGAGGGCCGCCTGGTAGTGAGCGAGGATGCGCTCTTCGGTCAGGGCCTTGTCGTAGACCGCCACCTCGTCGATCTCGCCGGTCCAGAACACGTTCTCGCCGCCGACGACGGGGTCGTAGGCGCCGATGCGCAGCGGCGTGTTGCGATTGCGCGAGTGATCGATGTAGCCGCTGCCGTCCCAGACGCCGTTGACATAGGTGCGGTGGGCTCCTGCACTCGAGTAAGTGATCACGAAGTGCATCCATTTGCCGGCCTGGGCGCCGCCCACGGCGGAGGAACGCACATTGACTCCGACATCGAGGTCACCGTAGCCATCGCCGCTGCGCCAAGCGGCGGCGTCTTTCCAGAGCACCACGCCGTATTGGCTCCGGAACGACGACAAGGGTGAAAGAAACGTGGTTGTGTCGTCGGTTCGGACCCAGCATTCATAGGTATACTCGCCCATGGCGACCGGGGGTGGATAGGCCTCGCCCCAGGCCTGGTCGGTGTGGAGGAAGGTGGCAGCCGTATTGTCGTTGCCCGCCAGGGCTCCCGGGGCGCCGAGCGTCACCGGTGTCCCGAGCCGATTGGTATAATACCCGTCGAAACGGCCCGTGGCATCGAGCATCAACTCGGCGTCCGCGGGATCGTCCATGCGGAACCAGGCGCGGGGCGCGTCGGCGGCGACCTCAGCCTCGTAGGAGCCGGCCGCCGGGGCGGCGATCGCGATGGTGGTCGAGGCGCTGTCGGCGGTGCCGGCGGAGTTGCTCACCGTGACGAGATAGGTGCCGGCGTCGCCCGCGGTGATGTTGGACAGAACGAAGTCGGGGCCGGTGGCGCCAGCGATCGGGGTGCCATTCTTCTTCCAGGTGTAGGTCAGGCCGCCGCCCATGGCGACCACGCCGAGCTTGATCGATCCGCCCGGGTAGAGCGTGCGGTTGGCCACGGCGATGTCCTTGAAGAAACTCGGTGTCTCCTGGTTGAGGACGTAGAGGCTGGCGGGAGCGCTGACGGCCTGGCCGAAGCTGTTATTGACAGCCACGGCGTAGTCGCCGGCGTCCGACGCGGCGAGGCTGGGGATGGTCAATGAATTCGAGGTCGCGCCGGGGATGGGCGTGCCGTTCTTGCGCCAGACGTAGGTCAGGTCCGGCGTGCCGCCGGCATCCACGGTCAGGGTCAAGGAGTCACCGGTGTAGACCGGGTCGACCGGGGCCGCGGGGTCGGCGAAGATCTTGGGAGGCAAGCTGCCGACGGCAGCGGCGTACTGGGTGTAGGTCTCGCCGATCGAGAGGGCGCGGTCGAAGATAGCGACCTCGTCGACGGAGCCGACGAATCTGCGTGTGGTTGTGGTGTTGTCGGTCATGGGGTCCATGCCGATATAGGTGCTCCCTTCGAATTCGAGCACGGCATGATTGATGTCGTAGCCTTGCCGCGTGATTGGGAAGTAGTTCGGGTTGCTGGGCACGAAGAGAACGGCCTTGCTGGGGTGGACGATGAGGGCGACGAAGTTCCACTCGCCGTCGGTCAGGGCCAGGTCGCTATTCCAGTTGTAGGTGGCCATGTCGCCGTCCCAGTTGTAGCTGAGGTTCAGGCCGGCGACGGCATCCATTTTGAGGCCGGCGGTGGTGCCGCTGGCGCCTGTGGCCAGACGGGCGCGGTGGAAGACAATACCGGCATGCTCGGCCTGCGCCCCGCTGGGCTTGGCCCAGCACGTGATGGTCACGCCGTTGGTGTTCAGATCGAGAGGGGGCGCCTGGACAAAACCGCCGGTCGTGAACTCAAAGGCCTTGTTGCCCGCTTCGAAACCGGGGCCGGTCGGTCCGGCCACGGCAACGGTCGTGGGGGCGATGATTCTGGCGTCGGCGTTGCTGCCGAGCGTGCCCGCATTGACCGCGAAAGCGTCGCCAGCCTCGCTCAACCGCCAATAGCCTTTGGGCGCGTCACCCTGGACGACCTGCTGGTAGGGTGTCGCGGGGGCGGCTGCGATGCCGGCCTCGTAGTGGGCGAGGATTCGCTCGGGCGACAGGGCGGTGGTGTAGACGGCGGCTTCATCGATGCTGCCCTGATAGTTCCAAAAGCCGGCGGCGCCGTCAGCACGGGCGCCGAAGGTCAGGGGGATCTCGGGATTCGAGTTCCCGCGGGGTGTGGAAGTGTAAACAGTGGTCGCGCGCTCGACGCCGTTCACGTAGATCTTGATATTCGTGCCGTCGTAGACACCAACGACGTGGTACCACTGGTCGGTGCTCAAATCCTCTATGGTGACGGCCGCGCCGCTGACCGCGGTCAAGCTGCTGTTGTTGTAGTAACGAAAGAGCCAGCCTTTGCCGGTTACGAGATTGGCATCGCCCTGGTAGAAGAGCCAGCCGTTGCGCTGGGCCACTGGGTCCGTGATGAACTCGACCGAGGCGGCCGGGCACTGGAGCGCGTCGGTCTGGCCCGGTTTGGCCCAGAACTCGACGGTGATGGCAGTCTCCGAATTCCAGGCTTCGTTCCACGGCACGCGGACACGGTTGCCTTCGGCGCCCGGCATGTAAACGGCGAGGTTCGACGGATCGCTGACAATGGCGCCGGCCACTGCCCGTTCGGCGCCATTGCGAAACTCGCCGTTGCCGGCCGCGCCGATGCTGCCGATGTTCACTGCCTGGAGCGTGATAGGCGGTGGGGTCGTGGTTTCGTTCAGTCGGTAATACGCAGCGGGTCCCTGTGAGAGGACGGTGCCGGGGTAATCCGCGCGGGCGGACACGACGGCCGCCACCGTCAACAGAGCGGCCCAGGCGGTTATGAGTTTTGGCAATTTCATTGATTTCAGTTTTGAGTTATTGACCCAACAACTTCCTTTTAGCAGAGGGGGACCGGGCGAATCGAGAGAAAAAGCTGGAGAGGAACGGCAGCGACTTCTCGCTCCGCGAGTGGTTCGGGGCCGCGCGGGCAACGGCGCGCTCTTATGCACAACGTCAGAAGTCGCGCCTCATGGGGGGCACGCGGCCTGCAAGCCTCTGTAGGCCGGGTCGCCTGACCCGGCGTCTGTGCTGTTGCCGATGTCAGATTCGGACCGGGGGGCGGGGAGCGGAGTTCAGGCCGCGGGCGCGAACTGGCGCAGGTACTTCACGGCCACACGGAAATCCTTGGGCCACGGAGAGACAATCTCGATGTTTTCCCCGGTCACTGGATGAGGGAGGTTGAGGCTTGCCGCGTGCAGCGCCGCCCGCCCCATGAGCGGACGCTCCTGACGGCCTGCTTTCAAACGATAGGCGCGCTTGAGGCGCGAGAGCCAGAGCGGTTGGCCGCCGTAGAGTGAATCCCCGACAATGGGGAGGCGTTGCGACCGCAAATGCGCGCGGAGTTGATGGCTGCGGTTGGTGTGCGGGCGGCACCGCAAGAGGGTATAACCCGCAAAGGATTCTTCGACCTGGCAGGCCGTGACCGATTTCTTGCCGCGTTGGGCGTCCACGCGCAACCGTCCCGGCTGGCGAGGATCGGGAGCCAGCTTGGCGACGATATCGAACGCCGCCTTGGCTGGGGTGCCCTGGACCAGGGCAACGAAGGTTTTGGCCGGCGTCCCGCTGCCAAGGTGATTGGCGAGTGTGATCAGAACCTGCTTGCTTTTCGCGAGCAGGAGCACGCCAGACGTTTCGGCATCGAGCCGATCCGCATGGGCGAGGTAGCCGAGGCCGCGCGTTCTTGCCCATGGAGCGCCTGCTCGAATGCCCGCATGAAGCAGGGCCATCAGGCTCGGGCGGGCCGGTTCATCCCGGTCGGGCGAGGTGAGGAGTCCGGCCGGTTTGTCGAGCGCGAGCAGGCAATCGTCTTCGAAGAGGACGGGGATTTCCCAGTACTCGTGGGTGGACCGCGCTGAGAGCTTGATTGGACTGGTCATGCGAGACGGCTAATCCGTCTCCTCTTTGGCCAAGCCGGTATCAATGCGACTTTGTTCGACCTGTTTGCGGAACCAGTCGTTGAAAGCCTGGTATTCCGAGGTTTGCCGCAGCTTGGCCAGGTATCCGGGCAGATCTTCCTTGAGTTCAGCATCGGTGATTGGCACCCGCTCCTTGACATAAAGGACCAGACCGCCATCGCGTGTGCTGATCGCGTCGGTTGGCTTGCCCGCTTCGAGCGTGCGCACCGCACGGCGCGCCTGGTTCAGATCGACCCGGCGGTCCCAATCGGGCACCGGGCCCGAAGCGGCTCCGAACTTGGGCAGGGCGATGGGAGTCACACCCGCCTCGGCGTGGATGGCCGCCCAGGTCTTGCCCTGCGCCAATCCATTGGTCAGTTGATTCACGAAATTGGTGCAGGCCTCCCGGGCGAGCCGCACAGCCTGATCCTGGATGAACTCCTGCTCGACGCGTGTCCGAATGTCCTCCAATGCGGGGACTTGGCTCGGGATACGTCCCTTGAGCGCAATCAGGTAGACGGCGTCTTCGCCGCGGATGGGGGAGAGCGAGACGGGGTCTTCGGAGGTCAGCTTGAAAGCCATGCTGACAAAATTCTCCCGCACTCGAAGCCCTTGCGGGGACTCGGTCTCGGCGAAGGGTTCGGTGACGGACGCGGCCAGCCCTTTTTCGGCCGCTTGGGCGACGAAGGTGTCAGCCGTCAGATTGGTCATTGTCTCGAACGGGGTGGCAAAGAGGGCGGCGGCCTTGTGGGCCTCAGCGAGGGCTTGCTGGCGCTGGGTCTGGCTGCGGATTCGTTCCTTGGCCGCCTCGGGGGCCATGACTTGGCCGTTGGTGTCGACGAAGGCGTTGGGATTGCTCGACAGGTAGATGCGCTCGATTTCGGCGGCCAGGTTTGTGCGCCGGGCCAGGGCGGCCTCAGCCTGCGCCAGGTAATTCGTCACGTCGAAGCGGAGGTAGTGCAACTGGACGCGGTCAGGCGTGCGATAAACGCTCAGTCGATTCGAATAGAACTGGCCGATGGCCGCGGGATCCAACTGGACGCTGGCGATGTGATTCGACGCGGGGAAGACCACAGCCTCCGCGACGATCTTCTCGTTTTCCTCCTGAAAGAGCTCGGTTGCCTGGCGCGGTGTGATGAGTTTGCCCGGGAGTCCTGCAACCTCGGCCAGGTGGTTGATGCCGATGTCGCGGCGGATGAAGCCCTGGAGAGCCTCTTCGGACACCCCGTGGCGTTGGCGGAGTTCGGCGACGAAGTTGTCGTATTTCGCCTTGGCTGTGGCCGGTTGGTCGCCGCCGAAATTGTCGATGATCCACTGGGCCACCGCCGATTCGCTCACCTGGATGTTCAGGGCATCGAGCCGATCGATCAGGACCAGGCGGTTCTGCGTCTCCTGTCCGACATTGAAGCCCATCCGCCGGGCATCCGCATCGTCCGGCCAGGAGCCGAACCTCAGGAAGTAGGAGAGGCGGACATCGCCGTAGGCGTCGATGTACTGCTGTCGGGAGATCGGGCGCCCGTTGAGCGTCCCGAACTGGGATCGCCCGCCGCCTCCCCCACGGCCCTGTCCGGCCGTGGGCGTGAAGTAAATGACGAAGCTGACGATGACTGCAGCGATAATGAATCCCCACAGCCAGGTCTGATGTTTACGAATGGTGGCAAACATAGGTCAAAGCAAAGGGGCAACCTACTCGCCACGCAAGCCGACGGTCAAACGCAAAAGCAATCCGCGAATCTGCTTGACGCTCCCCGGCGAGCATTCTACCGATGCCGCCGACAATCACCAGCCGTGTTGTTGTGACTGAATCCATGAACCCGATCGCTGACCGTTGCTTTCTCGCCTTGTGTGCCGGCCTGATGCTTGCCGGGCCATCCGCCCAGCCGATCGCGGCGGACGAGGCCGTCCGCCTGCCGAAACTGCGCGCCGTGCCGTTCACCGACGTTGTCATTGCCGACGCGTTCTGGGCGCCGCGGCGTGCGACCAACCGCCTTGCCTCGATCCCCGTCAACCTGGCCATGCTCGAGAAATCCGGCAATCTCCGGAACTTCGAACTGGCGGGCGCCGGGGCGACGAACGGATACACGGGCCCCGTGTTTATGGACTCGGACCTTTACAAGGCACTCGAAGCCGCGTCCTGTTCCCTGGCCACGGACCCCGACCCCGAATTGGCGCGGCGCCTCGACGGCATCATCGCCACCATTGCCGCGGCCCAGCAACCGGACGGTTATCTCAACACGCATTTCACGGTGAAGGAACCGGATCGCCGGTGGGTGAACCTTCGGGATTGGCACGAGCTTTACTGCGCCGGTCATCTGTTCGAGGCCGCCGTCGCCCATTTCCAGGCCACCGGCAAGCGCGACCTGCTCGATGTCGCCATCCGATTCGCGGATCACATCGATGGCCTGTTCGGAGAGGGCCCGGGCAAACGGATGGGATACCCGGGCCATCCTGAAATCGAGCTGGCGCTGGTCAAGCTCTGGCGCGTGACGGGAGAGCGCCGCTATTTCGATCTCGCCCGCTTCTTCGTCGAGAACCGGGGACGGCGTTTTTTTGCCGAGGAACATAAGACGCCCCTCGACCGCTATGACGGGGCGTACTGGCAGGATGACGTGCCAATTCTCGAACACCGCAACATCAAGGGCCACGCCGTTCGGGCGGCCTACCTCATGAGCGGCGCCACCGATGTGGCCGCCGAGACATCGGATCCGGGTCTTTTGCGCATGCTGGGGCGCGTCTGGCGCAACACAAGCCAGAAGAACATGTACCTGACCGGCGGCATTGGCCCTTCGAGTCATAACGAGGGGTTCACCGCCGACTACGACCTGCCCAACGCGACTGCGTACCAGGAGACCTGTGCATCGGTGGCCTTGGCGCAGTGGAATCATCGGTTGGCCCTGCTTTATGGCGACGCCCGGTATGCCGATGTTTTCGAGCGTTCGCTCTACAACGGCGTGTTGGCAGGGGTCTCGCTCGATGGCACCCTCTTTTTCTACGTCAACCCCCTGGCCAGTTCCGGCGCCCACCACCGATCACCGTGGTTCGGTTGCGCCTGTTGCCCCCCGAATGTGGCCCGGACCCTGGCCTCACTGGGCGGCTATGCCTATGCCGCGTCCGATCAGTCGCTTTGGGTGAATCTCTACATTCAGGGATCCGCCCGAGCGACCGTCGGGGGCAGCCCCGTCAAACTCGAAGTGGCGACCGAATATCCCTGGGAGGGGCGGGTCACGCTGCGTCCGGAGACCCCTTCGCCCTGCCGCTTCGAGCTGCGGCTGCGGGTGCCAGGATGGTGCGAGGGTGCGACCATTGCGGTCAATCAGCAGCCGGTGACGCCCTTGACCATCGAGAGGGGCTATGCCGTTTTGGCGCGCGAGTGGCGGACCGGCGACACGGTCGATCTGAACCTTCCGATGCCCGTCCAGCGCATGGTGGCGCATCCGCTGGTGGAGGAGAACCGCGGCCTGGTCGCGCTCCAGCGGGGGCCGCTGGTCTATTGCTTCGAGGCCTGCGATCAGACCGAGTCACTCGACTCGATGTCCGTCCCCGTCTCCGCCGAACTGGCAACCGTCCGTGCCCCGCACCTCCCGGGGGGCGTTGTCGGGCTTCAGGGCACGGGCGAGATCGCCCCGGATCGGGTCTGGACCGGCCAGCTCTACCAGCCCTCTGTGCCGACGCGACGGGTGCCGGTCACTGCAATCCCGTACTTTGCCTGGGACAACCGGGCTGCAGGTGCGATGCGGGTCTGGCTTCCAATCGTCCCGCCCGTGCCTCTCGCCGGCGGAATCGAGACCCAGGCTGCCGTCACCGTCTCGTTCGCCAACAGCAACAGCCAGCCGCAGGGGATCAATGACGGGCTCGAGCCAAAGAAATCCGACGAACAGCCGCCGGCCCTTTGCCATTGGTGGCCCCACAAGAACCAAACCGAATGGGTCCAGTACACCTGGAACCAGCCGGTCAGCGTCGCCGGCGCCCGCGCCTACTGGTTCGACGACACGGGACGCGGCGCCTGCCGGATTCCCGCCTCGTGGCGGATCGAACACCTCGATGGCGAGCAGTGGAAGCCTGTGGCCGGAGTCTCGGAGTACCCGATCAAACTCGATGCCTGGTGCGCCATCAGTTTCGCGCCGGTCACGACCACCGCGCTGCGCCTCGTCGTTCAACTCCAGGAACAGTGGGCCGCAGGGGTCCACGAGTGGCAACTGATCCCCATCGAGGAGGACTGATCGGACTGCGTGGGTGCCCTCACCGGGCGATAGAACACCGACAACAACCAGATGCGCCGCAGGGCCGGTCACGGCTGATTTTCGAGTGGCGCCGGAGACACTGGCTCGCCATGATTGCTCCGATGACTCGCCTTCGCTTAAACCTAGCCCGCATGTTTTACACCCCGGCGGTGCCCGGGGCGGTCAGACTTCGCAAGAGCACTGCCATGCGGGCCAGCAGAGCAAAACCGCGCCAGGTTCGAGGGATGGAGCACTGCACCTCACTGTTCTCATGGCAAAACGCCTTCAGGACCAGCAGGATGCCCCAGGATCCCTTTCTGGGCGCGGTTTTGCCCACTCGCCCGGTTACGGTTCCTCGCAGAGCGTGTGAAATAGCCGGGCGAGCGCGTCTGTTCATTTCTCACCCCCATCGTTTTGCCGGTTGCCTGGCCGCCGGCCTGATGTTGACCGCTTTGGGCCAACACGATCGCCCTGCGGACGGCCTCCCGCCGGTCCCGGTTTCGGGCCTGGCTTACACCAACGCCTTTTACCCCGGCGCGGCCTACCGGGCTGACGTGCCAACGCAGGAGAGCCTAATTGGTTTTGACGCCGGGGACCGCGCCAGCACGGCCGCCGAAATCGAACGCTGCCTCAAAGCCTGGAATGCTGTTGCGCGCGATCGGACGCGCCTGGTCGAGTACGCCCGCAGCCACGAGAACCGCCCGCTTTATTACTTGCTGGTTACGGCCCCTCCCAACCTCGCCCGGCTCGACCAGATCCAATCGGGCTTGGCGCGTCTTGGCGATCCGCGCAGCCTGAGCGAGGTGGACGCGCGGGCCTTGATCGACACCCTGCCGGCGGTTGCCTGGCTCGCGCACACGATCCACGGCGACGAGACCGAGGGCTCGGACGCCGCGTTGGCGCTTGCCTATCACCTGGTGGCGGCGGAGGACTCGAAGACAGCCCAACTGCTGGCCAACTTGGTGATCATCATCGATCCGCTGATGAATCCGGACGGGCGCGATCGGTTCGTGAAGATGATCGCCGAACACCGCGGCGCCCTGCCGAACCTGGACGACCAATCGCTGGTCCACGAAGGATACTGGCCCTACGGACGCGGGAACCACTATCTGTTCGACCTCAACCGGGATTGGGCCCTGGGGGTGCACCCCGAGACCCGCGGACGTATTCGCGAGGTCAGCCGCTGGAATCCCCAGTTGTTTGTTGACGCCCATGGCATGGGATCCCAGGCGTCCCACCTGTTCTCGCCCCCACGCGAGCCCGTCAACCCCAACATCCCCGCGGGCCGGGCGGAATGGGGACGCCTCTTTGCGCGGGAACAAGCCCGCGCCATGGATCGCATTCCATTCCTCTACTACACGGGCGAGTGGCATGAGGAGTGGTATCCGGGGTATTCCGACGGCTGGAGTTCGTGCCGCGGCGCCGTGGGAATCCTCTACGAACAGGCGCGCGTGGCGGAGGACGGGGTGCGTCGCCCCGGCGGACGCCTTCTCAGTTACAGGGAATCCGTACACCACCACATCGTGGGGGCGATGGCCAACCTGGAAACTCTCGAACGCAATGCCCGGCAGCTCCGCGAGTACCTTTACCACACCCGCAAGGCGGCGCTGGATCCCGGCGGCCCGTACGGCCAGCGCACGTTCGCCATCCTGCCCACCGCCAACCACAGCCGGCTGGCGGCTCTCGTCGATCTGCTCCGGCTCCAAGGCATCGAACTTCACCAGGCGACCGCTGGAATCAGCGCGCCGCGCGCACTGGATCAATTGGGGCGGGAACGGCAGAATTGCGCACTGCCTGCCGGAACGCTCCTGATCCCCAACCGCCAACCGCTGGCCCATCTTGTCAGCGCCCTCCTCGAATTTGACCCGCGCTTCAAACCCGAGCCCCTCGCCGAGGAGCGCAGGGAGCTTTTGCGTTTTGGCCGGTCCCGCATCTATGACACCACGGCGTGGAATCTGACCATGCTGTTTGGGCTCGAAGCGTTTACACTCCCGACCGACCTGCCCGAAGGCACGAAGCCATTCGATTTGCCATCGAGGCCTGCCCCCATCCTCGGCGAGGTCGATGCGCCGGTCGCGTTCGCGTTCGACGGCGCCGACGACCACGCGGTGACCGCCGCCGCCCGCCTCATGGAGCGGGGGATCGAGGTCCGGGCATCCGACAAATCGTTTCGCCTGGACGACCGCCATTTCGCCCGGGGATCGATCGTTGTGACTCGACTGGATAACCGCGACTACGCTGGCAACTGGCGCGAGATGATCGAGCGCACGGCCGTCGAGCTGGGCCTTCCGGCGGTGGGGCTCACGACCGGCCTGGGCGAGGGCGATCTCCCGGATCTTGGCGGCCGCCACTTCCGCCGCCTCGAACCGCCGCGTATTGGCGTGCTGGCGCGGGGCCGATTCAGTTCGACCGGCTATGGCTCGATCTGGCAGGCGATTGACCAGCACCTCGGGATTCGCCACAGCCACCTCGAGATCGATGGCAACCTCGGCGACCTCTCCCGCTACAATGTCCTGATTGTTCCGGAAACGTGGTCCGCCCTGCCGACGGGTCTGCTCGACAGTCTGAAGGAGTGGGTGCGCGGGGGCGGGACCCTGATCGTCGTCGCGGCCTCGGTCAACGCCTTTGT
>CAYPUR010000014.1:282-12663 GCA_964413865.1 uncultured Verrucomicrobiota bacterium | reverse complement strand
GACTTCAGCAAAGCCAGACTGTTGGGCGATGTCCTCGACAGGCTTCCCGAGTACGAATTGGCGATTCTGCGCGAATGGGAGGGCTGGGCCGACGTTGTCCCGCCCCTGGACAAGATCTGGCGGCACGTGGCCAAGCCCGATCTCGAGTATCCTTGGCAGATGGTCAACGGGGCGCATCCGGATGAAAAGGAACTCAAGAAACGCGAGGCTTGGCAGACGCTCTTCATGCCTCAAGGGGCCTTTCTCGCCGCCAGGGTGGACACCGACCACTGGCTCACGGCCGGTTGTGGCGAGATGCTGCCGATTCTGGCGGACACGCAACCGGTCCTGATGGCAGCCGAGGGTGTCGAAGCCCCCGTGCGGTACGGTCACTGGGTGGCGGCTCGTCCTGTGAAGAACGCGTCCGCGGCCGCCGGGACTGGGGAGCGACGGAGTTCGTCCGATCCGTCCGATCCGTCTGATCCGCAAGCCAACGCAACGAAAGACACCGACAAGAAAGACAAGAAAGAGCCGGCCCGACTCGGCTGGTGCGCGCCACCGCCCGACACGGAGACCTATCTCCGCATGAGCGGCTTGCTCTGGCCCGAGGCGGCCCATCGCCTCGCCAACTCCGCCTGTGTCACCCGGGAACGTCTTGGGCGCGGCCAGGTGATTCTCTTCTCGACCTCGCCGACTTTCCGCGGCGCGACCCGCGGCCCGCTGAGGATCTTCCTCAACGCTGTGGTCTGTGGACCCGGTTGGGGCGCGAGCCAGCCTATCGTCCCTTAGCCCGGTTCTTTCACACGCTTGGCGAGGAACCGTAACCGGGCTGGTTGGCAGTCATCTTGCAGAGTCTGACTGCCGTGTGAATAGACGGGGCGCCTGGCGTTGCCGGATGCGCGCGAGGGCCCAGGAGGCGTGTTCGGCGATGAGAAGCTCGGGATCGCGCGCGGCGCATTCGAGGGCGGGGAGCGCAACGACGCTTCCAATGTTCCCAAGGGCGACGCAGACGTTGCGCAGAAGGCCGCGCCGCTTCGTTCGCGCGAGAGGCGTGCCGGCGAAACGGCATCGGAATCCGGAGTCGTCGAGCCGGAGCAACTCGATGAGATCGGGTTCAGCCAGATCGGGTCGAGCGTGCTTGCGCATCAGACATCCGGCTTGGGCGAAGCGGTTCCAGGGACACACCGACAGGCAGTCGTCGCAGCCGAAGACGCGGTTCCCGATGGCGGGACGCAGCTCGACGGGAATGGGGCCTTTGAGCTCGATGGTCAAGTACGCGATACAGAGCCGGGCATCGAGCTCGAACGGGGCGATCAAGGCGCGTGTGGGGCAGGCCACGAGACAGCGCGCGCAGGAACCGCAGAGATTGGCCTGAGGCGGGTCCGGCTCCAGTTCAAGCGTGGTGAGAATCTCGGCCAGAAAGAACCAGTTGCCGAGCTTGCGGCTGACCAGATTGGTGTGCTTGCCTATGAAGCCGATTCCAGCCCGCTGCGCCAAATCCCGTTCGAGCACGGGGCCGGCATCGACGCACGCCATCGAGCGGGGAGCGGGGTCGTCGAGCGTGGCGATGAAGGCGGAGAGTTGCTCGATGCGTTGGACGAGGACGTCATGGTAATCGGCGTAGCGCGCGTAGCGGGCGACGAAGCCGCGGAGTTGCGATGACGGCTGGGCGGGTGGCGGGGCCGGGGCCTGCCAGTAACCCGCCGCGAGCGTGACAACGCTGCGGGCTCCGGGCAGGAGGATCCGGGGATCGGCGCGTTGGGGGGCGGTCCGGACCAGATAGGCCATCGTCCCGTGCCGACCGGCCTCGAGCCAGGCTTTGAATCGGGGGCCATTGGGGGGCGGATCGGCGCTGGTGACGCGGCAGGCGTCGAACCCGAGCTGGCGGGCACGCTGGCAGAGAGCGGCCTTCATCTGCGCCGGGCCGGGCGCCTGGCTGAGGCGAATTCGCGGAGGACGTGACGGATCACGTCACGGAGCTGACGCGGGCCGGTGTTCACGAGGACGTCGGCCTGCCGGTAGAACGGCTCGCGTCGGGCGAGGAGTTCGCGGATATGCGCCCGGGGATTGGGGACTTGGAGGAGCGGGCGATGGGAATGGTGGCGGACGCGTTCCCAGATCACGTCGGCGGTTGTCCAGAGGCAGACGACGAGGGCGTGGCGTTTGAGGCTGGCGAGGTGATCGAGATTGGCTCCGAGGCCGCCCCCCGTGGCGATCACGGTCCGGTCGCACTGGGCGAGATCCTCGACCGCCTGGCGCTCGAGTTCGCGAAAAACCTCCTCGCCCTCCTGCGCGAAGATGTCCGCGATGGACTTGTGCGCGCGCGCCTCGATCAGCCGGTCCGTGTCGACGAAGCCGAAGCCGAGCTGGTATGCGGCAGCGTGGCCGACGGTCGACTTGCCCGTGCCCATGAAACCGATGAGCGCCAGATTCCGGATCGTGCGATCAGGGTTCATCGGCGCGGCAAGGCGGGACCACGCGCCTGTCGGGTGCGAGGCGTGCCGCGGGCCTGCCAGACCTGCAGCACGCCTTCGAGCGTGAGGCGGGGTGCGACCGCCATGATCTCAGGCAGGCTGCGCGCCATGAGCCCGGCGTAGCCGCCGGTGGCCACGACTGGCAGGCGGGAGCAGCCCAATTCGCGCCGCACCTCGGCGACCAGCGTGCGGATTAGACCGCGGTAACCGAGCACGGCGCCGATGCGCATGGCCTCGGCGGTGCTGCGTCCGATGGCCTTGCGCACCTCGCGAATCCGAACGCGCGGCAGCAAGGCGGTTTTTTCGTGGAGGTAATCGGTGAGGGCGGCCAGCCCCGGGGCGATGATGCCGCCGACGTAGTCGCCGGACTCATTGACAACATCGAGGGTGACCGCCGTGCCGAAATCGAGAACCAGCACCGGGGCGCCGTATCGGCGGCGCGCAGCCACCGCGTTGGCGAGGCGGTCCGGGCCGATCGATGCAGGATGGGGATAATCGATCCCCAGACCGCGCACGGTGCGATGCGTGAGCTCAAACGGTACGATGCCCCAGGCGTCCAACATCGCGCGGCGCACGCGCTGAGTGGCTCGAGGCACGACGCTGCACAGAGCAGCCCCTTCCAGTGGGCGGGTCCCGACGAATCGGTCGGCGGCCCTGGCCGCAGTGCCGTCAAACCACCCGGATGTCGCCACGTCAAGACTTCGGCCGATTCGCCGCGCTGTGGCGAGCCCCAGGTGTGTGTGGGTGTTCCCGATGTCGAGGACGAGGATCATTTGGCGAGCGCGACGTCGCCGCCGGTAATCCGTTCGAGGCGGCCGTGCTCGGTCCGCACCAACAGCGCGCCGTCGGAGTCGAGCGATTCGGCTCGTCCGCGAATGCGCCGGGAGCCGAGCGAAATGGTGACATCGCGGCCCAACGTGGTGCAGAGCTGCTCCCATTCGGCGGCGAGCCCTTCGAATTGCCCCTCCTTGAGCCGGAGGTAATCGTGATCGAGCGCGCGCAGGATGGTGACGGCCAATTCGGCCCGGTCGAATGGGCGGCCGGCTTCGGCGCGCAGCGACGTGGCGATGCGCCGCAGATCCGGCGGAAAGTCGCCAGCCGCCTGGTTCACGTCCAGCCCGATCCCGAGCACGACATGCTGGATGCGATCGAGCTCGGCGGTGAGTTCCGTCAGGATGCCGGCCACTTTGCGTCCGCCCACGAGGATATCGTTGGGCCATTTTACTTCCGGCGTGAAATCGGTCTGCTCCCGAATCGCGCGCGCCAGGGCGGTGGCCGCCATGATCGTGAGCTGAGTGGCCTCCTGCGGACGAAGCGCGGGACGGAGCAAGATGGAGAACCAGAGTCCGGCCCCGCGGGGCGAGACCCAGCGGCGTCCGAGGCGGCCGCGCCCTTTGGTTTGAGACTCGGCGAACACCACGACGCCCTCCCTGACACCGTCCCGGGCGAGCTTTTCGATGATGTCGTTGGTCGATGTGGTCTCGCGGAAGACACGGACGTCGCGACCGATCACTCGAAGCTTGCCCAGGCGCGACAGCAGATCATCCGCGTGCAAAACGTCGGGCGTGCTCAGGAGGCGGTAGCCGCCGTGCGGGCTGGCCGCGATCTCGTAGCCCAACGCCCGCAGCTCCTCGATGCGCGCCCACACGGCTGCGCGGCTGACTCCCAGACGCTGGGCCAGCTCCGCCCCGGACAGGGAACTGGCGCCGACGCAGCGCAACGCGGTCAGAATCTCGGCGTCGATGTTCATCGGCAGCCTGGCCTCGAATCCCGATGGGCGCCGGCGAAATCCAGCGCCAGATCGACCGCCCGCGCCGAGTGGGTCAGCGCCCCAACCGAGATGAAGTCGACCCCGGTTGCGGCCACGGCGCGCACCGACATCAGGTCGATGCCGCCGCTGGCCTCGGTCAGGGCCCTGCCGGCGACCAGAGTCAGGGCGCGACGCATCTGCCGCGGTGACATGTTATCGAGAAGGACAATATCGGCGCCGGCATCCACGGCCTGCTTGACCTGGGCGAGGGTGTCGGCTTCGACCTCGACCTTGAGCCGCGGATACCGCCGGCGGGCCCGCATGACAGCGGCGGCGATGGGATTGGGTTGTTCGGCGGCCAGAGCGGCAAGGTGGTTGTCCTTGATCAGCACGAGATCGTCGAGTCCCTGGCGGTGGTTGAGTCCGCCTCCGCACGCGACGGCGTATTTCTCGAAGCGGCGCCATCCGGGCGTGGTCTTGCGGGTATCGAGGATGCGCGCGCGTGTGCCGGCGATGGCGGCCACGTAGCGGGAGGTGAGCGTCGCCACGCCCGAGAGCCGCTGGAGGAAGTTGAGGGCGGCCCGCTCGGCAGTCAGCAGTGCCCGGGCGGGGCCTTCCAGGCGCATCACCCGCTGGCCTTTCCCGACGCGGTCCCCGTCGGCTGCGAGCGGTTCGATGCGAATCCGGCGCGAGAGGCACCGGAAGGCCGCCGCGGCGATGCCCAAGCCGGCGAGCACCAGCGGCTCACGGGCAACCACATGCGCTTGGGCGCGGGCGCCGGCCGGGACGGTTGCCAGCGTTGTGGCATCGCCCCGCCCAACGTCTTCGGCCAAGGCCTGCCGCACCGCCGCCCGGATTTCCTGGGGTGAGAGTGCGATCACCCACGCATCATCCCCCAGGAGAGGCCCGGGATGAAGGCAAAAAAGCAGGAGACGCGCGGGCACTGGCGGGTCAACGAGTCTTCGGCTTCGCCGTGGTCACAACCCATGAATTATGCCGGCCGGGCGCATTTGCATTTCTTCCGTTTTGAGACACTGTAGCACGCACTGGCTCGGGTTTCGGAGTCTTCCGCTTCGCGGCGGTCAGGACGTGGTGAAGCCCGCGGGCCAGGTTTGACGGCCAGAACGAGCTATGGACGTGCTTTACTTGATCGGCGTGGTTGCCGCGTGGTTTGTGTTGATGAAGTGGGTGTTGCCGCGATTCGGCCTCCGCACCTGAATGTCGGACAGTTGCTCGGTCGAGCAACACCGCAAACACCCGGAATCCACCCGCCGCGAATCCGTCTCGCCGGAGTCGGATAAGGATGTTTGAGTGCCCGGCGCGGGGACGGCGTGGCGCTCACCAGTCGACAGGGATTTTCTTGGTTTTGCCGAAGCGGTCCTTGAAGACCAGGTGGTGCTGGGTTTGTCCGTATTCGTGGACAAGCTTGGTGATTTTCACGTCGTAGCAGCAGTACTCGGCGATCTCGATCAGCTTCCCTTCCCGAAACCACCGGATGGCCTGCATGCCGTCGCTCGTCTTTTCCACGCCCAAAGTGGCCGTAGCGATCGAATCGAGTGAGAGCCGATGCGGCAGGGTCTTCTGGAGCTCAACCAGCATATCGAGGGTGGGGATTTGGGACGGATCGAAGAACGGAGAATGACCGGCCAGGACCTCGTAGTCGAACCGCAGGATATTGAATCCAACCACACGGTCGGCCCGGCGCAACTCCTCGATCAGGTCGTTGACTCGGGATTCGGGGTAGATCTGGTAGGTCCCGCGGGCGGTGCTGAAGGTGACACCGACGCTCATCCGCATGTCGCGGATCTTGTTCCAGCCGCCGACCTCCTCGGCGGACTTCTGCGTTTCGAGATCGAAGTAGACGATGTTGCTCACAGGCGGGGTCTGGCTTAGCAGGGAGTGCGTTGACGCTCAATGCCGGAGTTGAGCGAAGGACAAGTCAGCGCGCCCGGCGGCGGCCCGAGGCCCGCCGGGCCTGCCAGGGCGCGGCCCGCTCGCCTTCCCAGATGCGTTCGAGAGGCTGACGTCGCCGCACGCAATCCGCCCGACGCTCGCTGACCAGAATCTCCGGGGGGAACGGGCGGCTGTTGTAATTCGAGCCCATGACCGCGCCGTAGGCCCCGGCGCTGAACAACGCCAGGTATTCACCCTCGTCCACCGCCGGCAAGAGCCGGTCGCGGCAGAAGAAATCGCCCGACTCGCAGATCGGTCCCACGACGTCGAACAAGGCCTGTGCTCCGCATCGGCAGCGGAGCGGGAGGATCTCGTGATAGGCGTCGTAGAACGCCGGACGCACCAAGTCGTTCATGGCGGCGTCGACAATCAGAAACCGTTTCTCGCCTGTCTGCTTCACGTATTCGATGCGAGTGACAAGGATGCCCGCGTTGCCGACGAGGAACCGCCCGGGCTCGACCAGGATCTTCAGGCCCAGCGGACGCAGCAGGGGGACGAGCTTCGATGCGTAGGTGGCGGGGGTGAGCAGTCCTTTGGCCGCGGGCGTCACCCACCAGTCGGGCTGGCCGCTTGCCAAAGCGGATTCGTAGACGATGCCAATCCCGCCGCCGATGCTGAAGAACTCGATTCCGTATTTCTCCGCCAGCGTGGCGGCCAGAGGCGCGACCCGGCGCACCGCCGACTCGAACGGTTTGACTTCGGTCAGTTGGGATCCGATGTGCATCTGGATGCCCCGGAGCCGCAGGTGTTTGAGCCGGGCGGCGCGCTGGTAGAGCGGCAGAACGCTTTCGAAAGCGATCCCGAACTTGTTTTCGTAGGTGCCCGTGGTGATCTTGGCATGGGTATGGGCGTCGACATTCGGGTTGACGCGCACGGCCACAGGCGCCTGTTTCCTGAGCCGGGCCGCAACCCGGTCGATCCGCACCAACTCGGCCTCGCTCTCGACGTTGAACGCGTAGATCCCGCGGCGCAGGGCCAGGGCGATTTCGGCCTCCGTCTTTCCGACACCGGCAAAGACGCATCGCGCCGGGTTGCCGCCCGCCGCTACGACGCGCTCGAGTTCGCCTGCGCTGACGATGTCGAAACCCGATCCGAGGTCGGCGAAGGTCCTCAAGACGGCAAGGTTCGAGTTCGCCTTGACGGCGTAGCAGATGAGGCTGTCCAGCGGGGCCAACACCGCATCGAGTCGTCCGTAATGGTCTTCGAGAGTCTTCTGGGAGTAGACATAGAGGGGTGTGCCGTACTTTCGGGCGAGTCGTTCGACCGGCAATCCCTCACAGTGCAGATGCCCATCCAGGTACCTGAAATAGTGCATGATCCGTATCTGTGCCAGACTCGGGGGCTCTTGTCACGGCTCGAACACCATAAAGCTTTACCCCTGACCGCGGCCCGCGTAGGTTCGGACGCCGTGGATCCACGCGATTTCACGGTGCGCCGCGCCACGCTCGATGACCTGCCGACGTTGAAGGGGCTCTGGGATGTGAACCGGCTTCCCGCCCTCGAACTCGAACGCCATCTGACGGAGTTTCAACTTGTCTTGCGGGCGGACGGCGTTCTTGCGGGAGCGGTAGGGCTGCGCGCCTGCGGCGGCCAGGGGTTGGTCCACAGCGAAGCGTTCTATTCCCAGCAACTCGCCGACCCGGTCCGGTCCGCGGCCTGGCAGCGCCTGCAGATGCTGGCCCGCAACCAGCGCTTGGGCCGGATCTGGATCCACGGCGAAGCCGCGCCTGGCTGGCAGGCCCTCGGATTCAAACGGGCCATGGCCGAGGACCTGAAGAAGCTGCCGCCGACTCTGGCAGGGAAACTGGGGCCATGGTTCAGCGTCGCCCTGATCGACGAGACTGCGTTGGCCGAGGTGGTCGAGCGAGAGTTGACCGTCTTTCAGCAGGAGGCGAGGGCCGAGAATGAGCGGCTGCGGCAGCAGGCCCTCTGGTTCAAGTGGTTTGCCGGCCTGATCGTGTTCGGCTTCCTGGCCGGCGCCGTGTGGGTCCTCTACCGCGTGTTCTCCTCCCAGAATCGCCGCCGAATCCTCCGCTAGTCTGCATTTCTCACCACTCTTTGCCGCTGCCAAGCCGGAGTTCTCAAGAGAAGTCTGCAGGCAGGTCTTCCCCCGCGGGCAAGGGTGGAAGTGGTTCGCCAGCCGGAGCCAGGCCACACGCAATGAGCGGGGCGACACGGGAACGGAGTGAGTTGTCCCCCGACCGGAGACGGGCTGTGGACGCCGCAAGACGCGTTGCGCATCGCGAATGCTCTGGTCTTGCGGCCTGCAGTCTGGCACCCTAAGGGCATCCTATGAATCCGATATCGGAATCGTCCTCGAACGGGGGCTGCGGGTGTTCAGGCGGCTGGCCGCGCCGCGACTTTCTGAAAGCCGTCGGCCTGGGAACGGCTGCGGCTGCGGTGCATCCGTGGGAAGCCATGGCCGGCCCGTTCACCAGGGCCGATTTCGAGAAACTGGTCCCGCGCGACAAGAAGCTGCGTCCGGAATGGGTGAGATCGCTGTTCGAGCGTGGCGCGCGGACCGTCTATCGGGGCGCGGACCTGGATCACATCGGGATGCCGATTGGCGGGCTATGCGCGGGCCAGGTGTACCTGAGCGGCGACGGGCAGCTCCTGCACTGGGACATCTTCAACCAGCACATCGGCACGGGGGCGGAGCATTACGCCAAGCCGATGTCGATGAGCAGGCCGTTCATGCAGGCCTTCCAGATCCGCGTGACCTCGGGCACGGCGAACCGGATCCGCCGACTCGACCGCGAAGACTGGCGCGACGTGTCGTTCAACGGGCAGTACCCCATCGGCCTCGTCGAGTATCGTGATCCGGACTCCCCGGTCAGTGTCAATCTCGAGGCGTTTTCGCCCTTCATCCCGTTGAACACGGACGATTCATCGCTCCCGGCGACGGTGATGCGCTTCACAGTGCGCAACACGAGCGACGGGGAAGTTACAGTGCAAGCCGGTGGGGAATTGCAGAATGCCATCTGCCTTCACAGCGCGAAGACCCGGCAGGGATTCCGCTGCAACCGGCTCGTCCGTGAGGGGAACGCTTTGATTCTCGAAGCCTCGGCCGAGGATCTGCCCGCGGGGCCGTCCGTGGTGCGCCCCGACATCCGCTTCGACGATTTCGAGCGGGAGAGCTACGGCACATGGCGGGCAGGCGGCACGGCGTTCGGGAGCGGGCCGGTCGAAATGACGCGCATTCCACAGTACCAGGGCGATGTGGGGGGAGAGGGGCGTCGGGTGGTCAACAGCCACGCGTCGGCCCCGGGTGGGTCGGTCGAGGAGAAGGACCGGGCGCAGGGGACACTCACGAGCGCGCTCTTCACCATCGAGCGGGACTACATCACGTTTCTGATCGGCGGGGGGGCGCATGCAGGCCGCACGTGCATGAACTTGCGGGTCGAGGGTGAACCGGTGCTGAGCGCGACTGGCGCCAACGCCAACCGGATGCGCCCGATGAGCTGGGACGTGCGCCGCTGGATGGGGAAGAAGGCGTCGATCGAGATCGTGGATGCGGAATCGGGCGGCTGGGGCAACGTGGGGATCGACGATATCGTGTTCAGCGATCGGCCGCGGGAACCGCTCGGCCCGTTGGCGAACGAGCCGGATTTCGGGACCATCTGCTTGGCGTTGCTCGAAGCGCAGCCTGACGACATCGGCCGAACAGACCTGACGGAGCCGACGGGCTTGTTCGACTCCGACACAACGTCTGCGGCCCCGGCGCGCAAGCCCTTTGGCGACGGCCCGATTGGCGGGTTGATGCGCACCGTCACGCTGGCGCCGAAAAAGGAGGCCACTGTGACCTTCCTGCTGACCTGGCACATGCCGAACCTCAAGATGGATCGGCTGCCGCCGGGCCGGCATTACGCGACGCGGTTCGAGTCCGCGGCGGCCGTGGCGCGGTATATCGCGCGGCATCTCGCGCGGCTGAGTGGCGAGACGCGGTTGTGGCACGACACGTGGTACGACTCGACCCTGCCCTATTGGTTCCTCGATCGGACGTTTCTGAACACTTCGATTCTGGCCACCTCGACGTGCCATCGGCTCGGCAACGGTCGGTTCTGGGCGTGGGAGGGTGTCGGGTGTTGTCACGGCACGTGCGGTCACGTTTGGCAATACGCCCAGGCGATGGCGCGGCTGTTTCCCGAGCTCGAGCGGACCACGCGCGAACAGGTGGATTTCGGCCTGGCACAGCAGAAAAACGGCGCGATTCATTTCCGCGGCGAGTTCAACAACATCCCGGCCATCGACGGCCAGGCCGGCACGATCCTGCGCGCGCTGCGCGAACACCAGACGTCGGCCGACACGGCGTTTCTGAATCGCAACTGGCCGCAGATCAGGCGGGCAATGGAATGGTTGATCGCGAAGGACGAGGACGGCGACGGACTGATCACGGGCAATCAACACAACACCCTGGACACGGACTGGTACGGCCCCGTGGCATGGCTCAGCGGCCTGTACCTTGGGGCCCTGGCCGCCTCCGAGGCGATGGCGCGGGAGGTGGGCGATCAGGAGTTCGGCGACAAGTGCCATGCGATCCTCGACGTCGGGCGCGCGAAGATTGTGCGCGAGCTCTTCGACGGCGACTACTTCATCAACAAGCCCGATCCCAAACACGCCGAGGCGATCAACTCCGGAAGCGGGTGTCACATCGACCAGGTCATGGGACAAAGCTGGGCGTTTCAGGTCGGACTTCCGCGCGTTCTTCCCGAGACCGAGACGCGCGCGGCACTGAGGGCGTTGTGGCGCTACAACTTCACGCCGGACGTGGGGCCGTATCGGGCGGCCTACAAGCCGGGGCGCTGGTACGCGATGCCCGGCGAGGCAGGGCTGTTGATGTGCACATTCCCGCGGACGGACTGGGATTACGAGCAGGCGAAGGGGAAAGGGGCGGACTGGGCCGCGGGCTACTTCAACGAGTGCATGAACGGGTTCGAATACCAGGTGGCGGGTCACATGATCTTGGAAGGGATGGTCCAGGAGGGGTTGGCCATCACGCGTGCGGTGCATGACCGCTACCACGCCTCCCGGCGCAATCCGTGGAACGAGGTCGAGTGTGGCGACCACTATGCCCGAAGCATGGCGAGCTACGGCGTGTTCCTTGCCGCCTGCGGCTTCACCTATCACGGCCCCCAGGAGCGCCTGGGCTTTGCGCCGCGCTTGACGCCGGGCGAATTCAAAGCGGCGTTCACGACCGCGGAGGGATGGGGATCCTTCGGGCAGAAGCGGACGTCGGGCGGACTCGAAGCGGCCATTGACCTCAAGTGGGGGACGCTGCGATTGCGCGTCCTGAGGCTGCAGCCCGCGGACGGAACCGTGCCGGGGGCTCTGCGGGTGAGAGCCGCCGGGCGCGATGTGCCTGCGATCCTTGGGATGCAGGAAGGCCAGGCCGAGATCCGTTTCAGCGAGCCGGTCGAACTGAAAGCGGGCGAGAGGCTCGTTCTAACGCTGGGCTGACGCCGGATTCACCCGCGCGTACTCGGCGTACCGCTCGGCCACTTTGGCTTCCTGCTCGTCGCCGCGGTGGAAGTAGAAGCGGTAGCGCCACGTGATACTCTGGCCTGCCGCCACTTCGAGGTCACCGGTCCCCACCGGCTTCTTCTCGAAGTCGTGGATCCCGAACGGATTCGCGGCGAACAGACCGTAGTCGCGCACGTGCCAGTGCGTGGGGTGGCGCGGATTCCGCGGATGATCGAAAACGGCGACACCGACGGTTTGGCCTTCGACAGGCCCGTAGTAATCGACCCACTTGGCGCGTTGGCCCCAGGTTGCCCCGTCGCGGAGCCCCTCGCTATTCACGATGCGCCCCTCGGCTGGCTTCCTGTTGCGCGTCAGACGCATCGACTCGTTCAGGCGCAGCGCCATGGTCCCTTCCTTCGTGTCGCCGAACGTCAGCGGACCTTCCGAGGCATGAATTGTAATCTCGAAATCCACGATCCGATCGGCGGTGCGGTTGTGAATGCGAATCGTGCGTTCGTCTGTCGCGACGAGCGTGCCGTCTTTGGCCACCAGCTTGTTGGCTGCACGGATCACGCCGAACTCCGGACCGGACTTCACCTCGATGAACTTGTCATGGAGAGTCCTGCCGGCGTTGGCTCCCTCGGACCAGAAATCATGACCATTGACGGCGCCGTGGGCCCACCAGAACGAACGCTGGTGGGGATGATCGCGCTCCTCGCCCTCGACTTCCTTCATCGGCCAGTTGCGTGTCATGGGCAGACCGGC
>CAYPUR010000014.1:0-258 GCA_964413865.1 uncultured Verrucomicrobiota bacterium | reverse complement strand
GAAGCCTTGGTAGTGATACTCGGAGAAGAGCTCTCCCCCGATTTCGATGCGGAGCTTGCCATCGAGATCGGCGATCCGCACCCCCGAGCTGTCCGCGGCGTTCGTTGTGTTTGCAGAAAGGAGAATGGCGCCCGCGGCGCAGGCGAGGCCTCCTAGCCTGCATTTCACACCACTTTTTGCCACCGCGAAGCCGGAGTTCACAAGAGAAGTCAGCATGCAGGTTAGAAAAGCAAAACCGCGCCCCGAGGGCAGGGCGGG
>CAYPUR010000013.1:0-37494 GCA_964413865.1 uncultured Verrucomicrobiota bacterium | reverse complement strand
CCATCGCAGAACTCCTTCAGAACCCACACGAGGCTCTTGGTTTCCTTTCTGGGCGCGGTTTTGCCACAGCCCGGATATGAAACTCCGCGAAGCCTTATGAAATATCCGGGCTAATCTGCGTGAAAGACCTCCTCCATCGCTGACCACCATTCCCCGGGGGCGCGATCGGCAAGCGGTTTCTGGCATGGCTCGCAGAAAGACCACCAGCGCTGGGTCGTCGGATCCGCCGCCATCTTCGCCATGTCCGCCGCAAAGTCGTCGCCCGTGTACTCGAAGTAGCTGAACAGATAGGGCTGTCCGTCGTCGAGTCGTCGCAGGTAGATCGAGTAGTTTCGGATGTGGCAATCCGCGATCATCCTGAGCACGTCGGGCCAGACGGCGGCGTGCAACTTCTTGTATTCGTCCACTTTTTCGGGCCTGAGTCCCAGAACCATGCCATAGCGTTTCATTGGATTCTCCTTCGCGCGATGCCCCGCGCTCCGTATCGCCGTTCCCGGCCATCCGGCCAGGGCTGGATTGGCCGCCCCGGCAGCCCGGGGTTCACGACGCTCTTGTAGCACGGAGCAGGCGCGCCGTCACGCCCCGTGGGGCGCAAAACTGCTCCCTCAGAGCGTCCATGAGTTGTCTGTATGAGGGCGGCTGGGCGCGCAACGCCAACCGCACCACTCGGGCGGTTCGTTGGTGTGTCGTCGACGGTGGATCGCGTCTCTCATGGACGGGGCGATTGTCTGGATGCGAAGAGCGTGTCCACCCTGGCTTTGACCGCGGCGTCCATCGCGATGAGGGGCGGCCAGGGGCGCTTGAAGCCTTCGCCCGGCAGCTTGCGAGTGGCGTCGATGCCCATTTTCGTGCCGATCCCGATCTCGGGCGTGGCGTGGTCGAGGACGTCCGCCGGCCCCCGGGTGATGATGGCGTCGCGTTGTGGATCGGTGTTGGCGCAGAGGCGAAAGAGGACGTCGCTGGTGTTGTGTACGTCGACGTCGTGGTCCACGACGACGATGTACTTCGTGAACATCATTTGTCCCATCCCCCAGAGGCCGTGCATGATTTTGTAGGCCTGCATCGGGTAGGTCTTCCTGATGCTGACGAACACCAGATTGTGGAATACGCCCTCCGCCGGCAGCGCGATGTCCACGATCTCCGGAAAGTTCATCTTGAACACGGGCAGGAAGAGCTTCACCGACGCCGCGCCAATGTAGAAATCCTCCATGGGCGGGATGCCGACGATGGTGGCGGGGTAGACGGCGTTCTTTCGGTGCGTAATGGCGGTGACGTGGAAGACGGGATAGGGCTCGGGCAGGGTGTAGAAGCCGGTGTGGTCGCCGAAGGGGCCTTCCTCGCGCAGCGGTTCGAGCGGGTCGACATAGCCCTCGATGACGAAGTCGGCGTGCGCGGGCACTTCGAGATCGTTGGTCTCGCACTTGACCAGATCGACGGACTTCCTCCGCAAATAGCCGGCCAGAAGATACTCGTCCAAACCGTCGGGCAGAGGCGCCGTCGCGGCAAAGGTCAGCATCGGATCGCCGCCGAGAAAGACGCTCACCGGCATGCGCGCCCCAGTCTCGAAATAATGGCGTCCGTGTCGCGCGCCGACCTTGTGGAGTTGCCAATGCAGACCGGTCGTGCGGTCGTCATAGACCTGGACCCGGTACATCCCGACGTTTCGTTCGCCCGTGATGGGATCCCGGGTGACGACGCAGGGCAGGGTGATGAAGCGTCCGCCGTCGAGAGGCCAGCACTTGAGGATGGGGAGGTCCAGGAGCGTGGGGGGATGGGAGATGGAAGATCGGAGATCGGAGATCGGAGATGGGAGATCGGAGATGGGGGATCGGAGATCGGGCGGGGCGGGGCTTTGTTCGGCTTCGGCGCGGGATGGCCCGGTTGGGCTTGGGGTTTGCAGTTTCGGATCTGGGATCGTCGGCGCCGGTGGCCAGGGCTGGTCGCGTGGCGGAGCGGCCTCGAATCGGTGGATGACCTCCTTGCACGGGCCGTCCTTGACGAGTTTGGGTTTGGCGTGGCGGAGTTCGAGTGCGGTGCCGAGCAGCTTCAGGGCGTCCCGGAAACCGGTGGGTGGCTTGGCCTTCAAGAGCGAGGCCAACTCGGCTGCAACGTCGTCGACGGACCGGGCGCCCAAGCTCAGCGCCAGCCGCGTCCAGGAGCCCAGCGTGTTGATGGCGACGGGGAATGGACTGATCCGGCCATGGACGGTCGGTTGTTCGATGAGCAAGGCCTTGCCGCCGCCCGGCGCTTTCATCTCGCGATTGGCCAGCTCGGTGATCTCGAGCTCGGTGGCGAGGGGTGCGGAGATTCGAGTCAACTCGCCTGCCCGGTCGAGGGCGGTCACCCAGTCACGAAAAGAATCGAATGCCATAGCGCGGTGAGCGTAGAGGGGAAAAGGAAGAATGGAAAGCGGCGCTGAAGCGCCGCAGTCCAAACGCTTGCGCGGCGCGGTGTGCGGCTTCGAACCTCGCGAAGCGTCTGGAGTGCCTGCCTGCCGCGTGCCTGTGCCGGCACTTGCCTGCGCGCCGCGCGCTCCCGGGCGGCAGACAGGCGCTGCGCTTGGCGCAGGCAGGCGCCGGTTTACCGGCGCTTTGGGTTCGTGTTCCCTGAGCCGTTCGAGAAGGAGCAGGCCATTTTCCACGTTGGGTTTTCGTTGGATTCTCCTTGCGGCGGGGGCGGCGAGTTCGCATAAACACCGGCCACGAATATGCATGCGAATTCCATTGTCGGATTGCGCCGGACGCTTGTGCTGGCGCTCACTGCGTTCACTTTGCAGGCCGTGTCGGCGGCCGAGAACCCCTTCCTGGGCCGCTGGGCGTTGACCATACCGGGGGGCGGCGCGGGGTGGCTCGAAATCACGAAGGAGAAGGGGTACTACGACGGCAGCATCCTGTGGGGCGGGGGCAGCGTGGTGCCGGTGTCGGGGGTGTTCTTCCAGGACGACACGCTGTTCGTGATGCGGACGCGGGAGGTGGTACGCAAGAACGACGCCGGTCAGACGGTGCGGACGCACCAGTTCACGGAGCTGATCACGGGGCGGGTGTACGGGGATGAGCTGCGTCTGGACCAGACGAACCCACGCGACAACGGGGAGGGGATGAACCAGGCTGCCTTCACGGGCAAGCGCATCCCGCCGCTGCCGCCTCGGCCCGACCTGGCCAAGGTGAAGTACGGCGAGCCGGTCGCCCTGTTCAACGGGCGCGACCTGACGGGCTGGCGGTTGCTCGATCCGGGGTCGGCGAACGGGTGGAGTGTGAAGGATGGGCTGTTGATCAACCGGCCGGTGCAAGAGGAGGGCAAGCCGCACAAGAACTACGGCAACCTGCGGACCGATCGCGAGTTCGAGGACTTCAACCTCACGCTCGAAGTCAATGTGCCCAAGCGCGGCAATAGCGGCATCTACTTGCGTGGGATCTACGAGGTGCAGGTGGCCGACTCACATGGACGGCCGACCGATTCGCACAACATGGGCGGTCTCTACAGCCGCATCACTCCCACCGTGAACACCTGCAAGCCGGCGGGCGAGTGGCAGACGTTCGATATCACGCTGGTCAACCGCCATTTGACCGTGATTCTGAACGGCACCAAGGTCATCGACAACCAACCGGTCCTCGGTTGCACCGGAGGGGCAATGTGGTCTGATGAGTTCCGCCCCGGCCCCCTCTATTTGCAGGGCGATCACGAGGCTGTGGACTACCGCAACATCGTGCTTCGGCCCGTGGTGAAGTAGGGACCGGCTATTGGCTGCGTCCGAACTTCTTCTCGAGTTCGTGGTAATTGAACTCGAGGAGAGTTGGGCGTCCGTGCGGGCAGGTGTAAGGCATGGCGCAGCGGCGGAGATCCTCAACGAGTTTTTCGAGTTCGACGCCGACGAGCGGGTCGTGGGCCTTGACCGCGTGGCGGCAGACCGTCTTGGCCACCATGTTTTCTCCAAGACGCATGGAATTGACGTCGTGGCCGGCGGCCTTGAGTCCATCAATCAACTCGAGGACGAACTGACGAGGATCTGGCGTCTGGACAAAGGGCGGGAGGGCGTCCAGAAGGAACGTGCGTTCGCCAAACTCGCTCAGGCCAACCCCCAGCCGGCTCAGTGTTGTCAGGTGCTCGCGCAGGAATGCGGCGTCGCGGGGGGAAAGCTCGACGGTCTCAGGCAGCAACAGGCGCTGGCTGGGTGCGTTGCTGTTTTCGAGACGTTCGAGCATTTGCTCGAACAGGACCCTTTCGTGGGCGGCATGCTGGTCCATCAGGACGAGCCCCCGATCCGATTCCAGCACGACATAGAGGTGGCCGATGACGCCTGCAAAACGCAGGGGAACACTCAGCAACGGCGGAGGCGGCGCCTCGGGCGAGCCCGCGTTGAGGGTCGGCCCGGTCAGACAAGATGCGTTCGGGCGAGGGACATGCGGCGTCGATTCCAGGGTTGGTCCTGTCGCGGGAACGGCCATCGCCGGGGGCGCGGCATTGACTGCCGGGGTTGACGGGGGCGTTGTCGTGGGCGCCGGAAGGGCGGGGGTGGGCGCTGGCGCTGCGGTCGGCGTTGGCGGGGGCGGGTTTGGCGGCGGCGCGCCATAGTCGATCCAGCCCTGTTCCAACGGGGATTTGGCCGTCGGGTGGTCGTCAGAGCCGGTCTGATCGGGATGGGTTACAGGGCCTGGTGCGGCGGGCGCGTGATAGGCCAAGAGGGCCTGGCGGACGGAGTTTGTGACAAAGCGTCGGACCATCCAGTCGTCTCGGAACTTCACCTCGCGTTTGGTGGGATGGACGTTGACGTCGACCAGGTGCGGCTCGATTTCGAGGAACAGGCAACAGACCGGGTAGCGGCCTTTCATCAGGCTGGTGTGGTAGCCTTCGAGCAGGGCGTAATGGAGGGCGCGGTTGTCAACGGGGCGCCGGTTCACGAACAGGTGTTCATCTTCGCGTGTTGCCCGGGAGACTCCCGGGGCGCCGATGAAGCCCCAGAGGCGGATGGCGCAGGAGGCCTCGCGGTCGTTTCCCTGGGATTCGCTCTGGGCGCCCGCGTCCGAGTCGATGTCTGGTGCAGGCGGGGCGGGAGGAGCGGAGGCCTCGACGGCGACGAGGTTCAACTCGGTGCCATACAGGGCACGCAGGCGTTCGCGGACGGCGGGGTGGCGGTCGGACCCGGTCGGGGCCGACGGGATTGGGGGCAACTGCCAGACCAGCCGCTGGTCATGGGTGAAAGTGAAACCGACCTCCGGATGCGCGAGGGCGGCCAGGAGGAGGTAGTGATGGATATGCGACCTTTCGGTCTCCTCGCTCTTCAAGAACTTGCGTCGTGCCGGCAGGTTGAAGAAGAGGTTGCGCACCTCGACCGAGGTGCCGGGCGGCCCGCTGGCCGTGGGCACGCCGATGATTTTGCCCCCATGGATTTGGACTTGCGTGGCCTCGATGGACTCGCCCGTTCGCTCGCGCGTGGTCAGGGTCAGCCGGCTGACGCTGGCAATGCTCGGGAGCGCCTCACCCCGAAACCCCATCGTCGCAATCGCGTCCAGATCCTCCGCGCGGCGGATCTTGCTCGTCGCATGCCGATCAAAACAGAGCAAGGCATCATCCCGGCTCATGCCGATGCCGTCGTCGGTGATGCGGATCAGGCTTCGCCCGCCCGCCTGGACTTCAACCTGGATGCGTTCCGCCTGTGCGTCCAGGGCGTTTTCGACCAGTTCCTTGACCACGCTGGCCGGGCGTTCGACGACCTCGCCGGCGGCGATTTGGTTCGCCACCTGCTCGGGCAACAGGCGGATGCGATTCATGCGGCGGACAGACTACTCTCCCGGCCCGGGGGGTGCGACACATCATTCGCCCCAAGCCTGCATTTCTCACCGCTTTTGCCAACGCGAAGCCGGAGTTCACAAGAGAAGTCAGGATTCAGGCTAGGAGGATTGGGCGCCAACGGGGTCTGGGGCAGATGGGTCTGCGGCAGCCAGGGTTTCGAGGTAGTGCTGGTTTTGCCTCTGCCAGTCGCGGTTGATCTTGGAGGCGTAGAACGAGAGGCCGGCAGCGACCCATTGGCCGGTGAGCAGCTTTCGAAGAGACTCGGACAGGGTGTAGATGCGGGTGTGCGCACAGACTTGAGCCCGCTGGAGGTCGAGCGGGCTGAGGCCTCTGGGGCGATAGACGACGTGGTGCGTGTCGTAGAGATCCCAATCGAAAGACGTGATCCTCTGCTGTTCCTTCAAGCGTTCGTAGAGTTCGGATCCAGGAAGCGGGGTCAGGATGAGCACCTGCACGCTCGTCAGACGCATCTGTCGGGCGAAGCGGATCGTGGCCTCGACTGTCGCCCAATCGTCCCCATCAAAGCCAAGCACGAACATGCCGTGGATATGGATGCCGGCGGCCTGAAAGACGCGGACGGCGCGGACGATGTCGTCGAGGCTCTGGTTTTTCCTCATCTGCGCCAGGCTCTGGGGACTGACCGATTCGAACCCAACGAACACCGTGTGGCAGCCAGCGCGTTTCATGAGGCGCACCAGATCGGGATCGCGGGCGAGGTCGGCGCGCACCTGGGTTGACCATTGGAAACAGAAATGGCGGGCGAGCAGGGCATCGAGCAGGGCGCGTGTGCGGCTCGTATTGGCCGTGAAGTTGTCGTCGCAGAAGAACACGAAGTGGTTGCGGCTGTCATAGCGCTCGAGTTCGCGCAGGACGGACTCGACCGAACGGTACCTGTATTTCTTCCCGAACATGCCGGTCACGGAGCAGAACGAGCAATCGAACGGGCAACCGCGGGACGTCTGCACCATCACAGTCCTGCGGCCTCCGATCACGCAGTCGGCTGTTCCGCCCGCCAATGAGAAGTCGGGCACAGGCAGGGCATCGAGGTCCCCCAGCCAGGCCCCCCGCGGGTTGTGCTGAATGAGGCCGGTCGCGCCCTTCCAGGACAGGTTGGGGATTGCGGCATAGCCGGGATCTGTTGGTTGGATGCCGCTTCGCGCCCATTGGTCCAGCAGGGCGTCCATCGCGGTCTCGCCCTCTCCGCGCACGACGAGGTCCGCGTGGGACAGCGCCTCCTCCGGCAGGAACGTGACATGCGGTCCGCCCAGGATGACCGGGATGCCCAGGGCGCGGCATTCGTCGGCCAGGGCGTAGCTGCGTTTGACGGTCGGGGTGATGGTCGAGATGCCGACCAGATCGGGTCTGCCGTGGCGGGCGATCCAGGCGGTCAGATCGAACCGCGCACGGCCTTCGATGAAGACGCGCGCATTCCAGCCGTCGCGGCGATTGACCAGGCCTGCCAGGATGAACGTGCCCAGACGCGGCAGAGTGAATTGGCTGAAGATGTTGATATGGGCCGCGGTGGGTTCGATGAAGAGAATCTGCTTTTCCATAGACCGTTCCTTTCACGTGCGCGTGTCACGGGGAGGCTGAAGGATGGGCTTCGATCGGCGGTGAGGCCGGATGCGAGGGTGCGACCGGCTGGACGAGTCTGGGGGTCAGGAAGACCAGAAAGCGTTGGGAAGCGGACCGTGGCTGGTTTCGGCCCGAGACACGCGCGGATCGCGAATCCGGTCCTTGCGTTGGATTGAGATCCGGGCCGGGCCAGGTTGCGACCAGCACAGTCTGACCATCCTCGATTCTGACCGGCGTCTGCATTTGGCGCACGCGGAATCGCGGGAGCGGGGCATCGATGCGCTTCTTTGCGCCGTTCTTCCAGACCTGCACCCTGTGGCTCCGGATCGGCGGATCGTACCCCAGGAACTCCGTGAGAGTGGCGGTGACGGCCAGGTCGATCCCCTGCGCATCGGCGCGCGCGATCGGGGCCAGATCCAAGCTCGGCCCGACCGGCACCTGGGCCAGCGTGTAGATGGGGGTGTTGGTGCGGCCCCAGATCCCCGGCTGGACGACGGCATCGGGATGGATGCCGGTGCGCACAGCGAGCAAATGCACCATCTGAACCCGGGTCTGCTGGCCGCTGGCAACCGTGACGCGCGGGGTGGAGAAGACGCTGGCATGGGGGTGTTGTTCCAGGGCACGGACCAGGAGCCGGCACTGGGAGTCGGTCAGGACGGCCGACGCGGCGGGACCCAGTTCGGCGGAGAGGCGGATATTGGCGGCGTTGGTCAGGTGCCGGCCTGGCCAATCGAGTTGGCTTCCATCGAGTTCAGCGGTGCGATTGGTCTGCGGTTCATCGAGTGCGTCTAGGATGGCGCTCAAGTGGGGATCGTCCTTGAGGCTGGGGCGCGTGGCCAGGCGCTGCGCCTGGGCGGATGAGCTGTTCGTGGCCGAGGGGGTTGGCTGGGCATCGAGGAGGCGGCCGAGTGTGAGCGCGCGCTCCTCTTCGCCTCTGAGGTCGATCAACTTCACCTCGATTGAGACGCGAGGAGGCGATGCGTCGGCGTTGACCCGTGTGGGAGCGGGTCCTGTGGGGTGTTGAGCGACAACATGAACGCGGGCGGCCGCGTCTGGGGCCGAGTGTTCGGCCATCATGACAAAATCGGGCGCGCAGACGCCCTGTTGGGGCAGGGCATCGGCAAAACACAGGAGTCCCAGGGCCAGGCTGCCGAGCCAGAGGGTCATGTGGCGTGCCGCTATCATCCCCATGAACCAGTTCCAATCCTCAATATCAGTTAGCGAGGCTTCGCCTCAGACCAAGGAGGCGTGTGAAGAACTCGTGGCCGCCGGGTGGCAACCACGATCACCGACGCCCGACGCCTCGCTAAGTGGCGCCGCTGCGCGTCGCCGAAACTTGAATCATTTGGCACAGATTTCATCTGGGGAGTAACTCTGGCCCGGTTACGGTTCCTCGCGAAGCGTTTGAAATAGCCGGGCTAGCCCCGCCGCGGGTCAGGTCTCGTCGGGGACGGGGCAGGGCGGGGTGTTCCAGATCTCGTGGGCGTACTCGGCGATCACCCGGTCACTCGAGAATCGTCCGGAAGCGGCGATGTTGAGGACGGCCTTGCGGGCCCAGGCCTCCGGGTCGGCATAGAGCTGCCCGATGCGTTCATGCGCCTGGCCATAGGATTTGAGATCGGCCAGGTGAAGGTAGTAATCGCCGTGGTTTAAGAGGGCGTCACGGAGGCCCTCGATCACTGCGGGATCGGCGGAACCGAAGTGGCCGGAAAAGATCCGGTCGAGGGCGTCGCGGGTTTCCGGTTCGTTCTGGCAATGCCAGTGCGGACTGTACCAGCCGCGGCTTTGGGCGACCTGCTCGGCGGTGAGGCCGAAAAGGAACAGGTTTTCCTCGCCGGCCGCCTCGGCCATCTCGATGGTGGCGCCATCGCGCGTGCCGATGGTGAGGGCGCCGTTCATCATGAACTTCATGTTGCTTGTGCCGCTGGCCTCGTAGCCGGCGGTCGAGATTTGCTCGGACACTTCGCTGGCCGGAATCAACCGCTCGGCCAGGGAGACGCAATAGTCGGGGAGAAACAGGACCTTCAAGCGCCCGCGGACCGCGGGGTCGCGGTCGATGGTTGCGGCGAGGTCGTTGATGAACTTGATGGTCAGCTTGGCCAGCCTGTACGCGGGCGCCGCTTTGCCGGCGAACAGGAACGTGCGCGGTGGCGCTTGGTACCGCGGGTTGTCGCGCAGCCGGTTATACAGCACCACGATATGGAGGGCGTTGAGGAGTTGGCGCTTGTACTCGTGGATGCGCTTGATTTGGGAGTCGAAGAGCGTCTCGGTGTCGATCGCTTGCCCCAGAGCGCTCCTGGCCCACGCGGCGAAGCTCTCCTTGGCGGCCCTCTTGGCCTGCCGAAAGGCCGCGCGAAAACCGGCATCGTCGGCGAGCGGGCGCAGCCTCTCGAGTTGTTGGAGGTCGGTAATCCAGGCGTCGCCGATGGCGTCTGTGATCACCCGGGCCAGCGGCGGGTTGGCTTGCAGGAGCCAGCGCCGGGGCGTGACTCCGTTGGTCTTGTTGTTGAAGCGGTCAGGGAACAGGGCCGCGAAATCGGGAACCACGCGGCTCTTGAGCAGCCGGGTGTGGATTGCCGCTACGCCGTTGGTGCTGTGGGTGCCGACAATGGCCAGGTGGGCCATGCGCACTTTGCGCTCGGCGCCTTCCTCGATCAGGCTGACGCGCCGGACGCGGGCGTCGTCGCCGGGATGGTGTGAGCGGACCTGGTCAAGGAAGCGGCGATTGATTTCGTAGATGAGTTCGAGGTGGCGTGGCAGGAGCGCTTCGAGCCATCGGACCGGCCACTTCTCGAGGGCTTCGGGCAGGAGGGTATGGTTGGTATAGGCCAGCGTGGCCTGGGTGATCTGCCAGGCGTCGTCCCAGCCCAGTTTGGCTTCATCGAGCAGGAGCCGCAGCAGCTCGGGCACAGCCAGAGCGGGGTGGGTGTCGTTGAGCTGGACGGCCGCCTTGTTGGGCAGGTCCGCCCAGTCGGTGTTGTTCTTGCGGAAACGGCGGATCATGTCGGCCAGAGAGCAGGCGACAAGGAAATACTCTTGCAGGAACCGCAGACCCTGGCCCACGGTGGTCGAATCGTCGGGATAGAGAACCCGCGTGAGGGTTTCGGCCGTGAGGGTCTCGGCCAGGGCGCCCACGAAATCGCCGCTGCTGAACTGCTGGAAATCGAAGTAATCCGGCGTGCCGGCCGCCCAGAGGCGCAGTGTATTGATGGTTTTGCCGCCGTAGCCGACGACCGGGCGGTCATAGGGGATGCCGATGAGCGTGGAGGGGCATCCGGGAAGGACCTTGAGGGCGCCGCTGCGCGTCTCGAACGAGCAGTTGAGCTTGACCTCGACCGATTCCTGGGGCCGCGCGACTTCCCAGGGATCGGGGTAACGCAGCCAGTTGTCCGGCTGTTCGTTCTGCCAGCCGTTGGCCAGCCCTTGTCGGAAGATGCCGTACTCGTAACGCAGGCCGTATCCAAAGGCGGGGATTTCGAGTGTGGCGAGGGATTCGATGAAGCAGGCCGCCAGGCGTCCCAGACCCCCGTTGCCGAGGCCGGCATCGGGCTCCTCGTCGAACACCGCGCGCCAGTCGCGCTGGTCGGACTGGAGATCCTCAGCCACCCAGCGCTCGACGCCGAGGTTGAGGATATTCGAGGCCAGGGCGCGCCCGATGAGGAACTCCATCGAGACGTAATACACGCGTTTTGCGTTGCGCCGATCGTGGGTCTGCTGCGTTCGGATCCAGCGCTGGGTGAGCAGGTCGCGCACCGAGCAGGCCACCGCTTCGTAACGCTGCCGCGGCGACGCCTCAGGGATGTCAACCGCATGATCGAACATCAGGTGGCGGTCATAGTAATCCTTGTGCGAGAAGGTGAACGGTCCGCACTCGTAGCGGCTCAGACTGGAGGAGGTTCGGGCAGCCGGGCGGCCCGCGCTCGTGGCCTTGTTCGTGCTCATCGGCCTCCTTCAGATTGTGATGGTCTGTTCGAGCCTCGGGAGAAGCGCTTCGATCCGATGCGCCTGCTGGATCTTCCGGGCCAGGGCCCGGCGCGGCTCGTCTTCACCGTGGGTCAGGACCACCTGCGGGCGGCTGGGCGCGAGCGCCGCGAACCAGTTGAGCAGGTCGGTCTGGCCGGCGTGCGCGCTGAATCCGCCCAGAGTGTGCACCTTGCCTTTCACGGCGATCTTCTCGCCGTGGATGCTGACCCGCTGTTCTCCTTCAACCAGAAGGCGGCCCAGGGAGCCATGCGCCTGGTATCCGACGATCAGCACGTGGGTTTCCGGCCTCCAGAGGTTCTGTTTCAGGTGATGCAGAATCCGTCCGGCGTTGCACATGCCGGCCCCTGCCATCACGACGCAGGGTCCCGGCACGTCGTTGATCTTCTTGGATTCATCCGCGGTGGCGGTCAACTCGAGGGTGGCCAGGTCACGCTCGATTGATCCTTCGCGCAAGAAGCCAAGCATCTCGTCGTCGAAGAGCTCCAGATGGTGCTGGTAAATCCTCGATGCCTCGATGGCCATCGGACTGTCGAGAAAGACCGGGAGAGGCTTGACCAGCCCCTTCCGAAACACCGAGGCCAGAAGCAGGGTCAGGACCTGGGCGCGTCCGACGGCGAACGTGGGCACCAGCACCTTGCCGCGGTCCGCCACGGCTTGCTTGAGGACATCGACGAATTGGTCGACCGTCTCGCGGAAGGGGCGGTGATCGCGGTCGCCGTACGTGGACTCGAGCACCACGGCGTCCGCGTGGCAGAACGGTTCGTAGTCCCGGAGGATCGGGGCGCCCAGGGGCCCCAGATCGCCGGAGAAAACCACCGCGCGCTCGCGCCCTTCGTCCTCCAACAGCAGTTGAAGGCTCACCGATCCGAGCATATGGCCCGCCTCGACCATGCGGGCCCGGATGCCCGGCGCGACCGGGAACGGATCGTGATAGGGCGCTGGGCGCAGGTGCTCGAGGAGACGCTCGACATCGTCGTGGGTGTAGAGCGGGGCCAGCGGCGGCTCTCCCGCCCGGGCCCGCTTGCGGTTGTGCCGCTCGAGGTCCTGGGCCTGAACTTTGGCCGAATCGCGCAGGATCAACCCCGTCATCTCGATCGTCGCCGGCGTGGCGTGAATCGGTCCCTTGAATCCGGCCAGCGTGAGCAGCGGCAGGCGTCCGGTGTGATCCAGGTGCCCGTGCGTCAGCAGCACGGCATCAATGTCCCGTGTGCGGGGCACGACCGGCGCCTGGTTCTTCGCGTCCGCCTCCTTCCCGCCCTGAAAGAGCCCGCAATCGACCAGGACCTTGGCTTGGGGAGTTTCGACCAGGTAAGCGGACCCCGTGACATCGCCGCCCGCGGCACCGTAGGGAGTGATTTTCATTGTTCTGGCCGGGACCATACTTGGATGCGACCGGGTTCGCAAAGGGGATTTGGGCGAGGCCGCGCAGAAGGAATGGGCTTCATCAGCTTGCGCGCCCGGTGCTTTTCCCGGGCGACAGAAAACCGACAACAACCGGATGCACCTGTCGCGCTGGCTGAAATCGGCGATCGCGGTTAGAGTTGCGGCGATTCGATGATTGTGCCAATTCCGCATGAGCTGGCGACCGTGATTGGGACCCTCCCCGAGTTGGGGCAGGCTTACCTTGTCGGCGGCTGCGTGCGCGACGCGCTTCTCGGTGTTCCCGTGAAGGATTACGACGTCGAGGTGTTCGGCGTGTGCTACGAAGAGCTGGCCGCCGCCCTCGAACGCCATGGACGCGTCGATCTCGTTGGGCGTTCGTTCGGCGTCGTCAAGTTCACGATGCCGGGCGGGCGCACTTTCGACTTCAGCCTGCCCCGGCGCGACTCGAAAATCCGGTCCGGTCACAAGGGATTCCGAATCGCTACGGATCCCGGGATGACGCCCGCGGATGCGGCGGCGCGCCGCGATTTCACCATCAACGCGCTGATGTTCGATCCGCGCCGCAACGAGGTGCTCGATTTCTTCAACGGACGGCAGGATCTCGACGAGCGCGTCTTGCGGCACACGAGCCCGGCGTTCGCCGAGGATCCGCTGCGCGTGCTGCGCGGCATGCAATTGGCCGCGCGATTCGATTTGCGGCCCGCGCCCGAGACGGTGGCGCTCTGCCGCGGAATCAAGGGAGCCTGCGGGGAACTGGCCGCCGAGCGGGTGCGCGAGGAGTGGTATAAATGGGCATCGCAGAGCGTTCGGCCCTCAGTCGGACTGCGAGTGCTCGAAGAGACGGAGTGGCTCGGGCACTTTCCCGAGATCGCTGCCTTGCGCGGCACGCCCCAGGACCCGGAGTGGCACCCGGAAGGCGACGTCTTCACGCACACCTGCCATTGCCTGGATGCGCTGGTCCAACTGGCCGAATGGCGGGCGGCCGATCCCCAGTCCCGCATCGCGTACAGCCTGGCTGTGTTGGGGCACGACTTCGGAAAGCCCCAAACGACACAGCGCGTGTTCCGCGAAGGACGATGGCGCGTGGTGTCGCCCGGGCACGAAGACGCGGGCGGGCCGGTTGTCGAGGCGTTTCTCGCGCGGTTTCGAGCCCCGGAAGCCATCCGGCGGCGTGTCGTGCCGCTGGTGACCAATCACATGGCTCATCTGCAGACCGCGACCGACCGCTCGGTGCGGCGGTTGGCCCGGCGGCTCGAGCCGGAGACGATTCATGGACTGAGCGTTGTGATCACGGCAGACGCCTTTGGACGTCCGCCCAGGCCACGGGAGGCGCCGCCCGGGCTGCGCGCTCTTCAGGAGAAGGCCGCGCAACTCGCGCTGCAGGAATCCGCGCCGAAACCGATTCTTAAGGGCCGGCATCTCAGCGCTCTGGGCGTGCCGCAGGGCAAGGCGATGGGATCGCTCTTGGCGGCTGCGTTCGAGGCTCAGCTCGAGGGCCGGTTCACCGACCTCGAGGGGGCGCGGCAATGGGCTCGCGATGAGATTCTTCGGGCTATAGCCTAGCCCGGATTTCGTTGTCATCCTCCCGGTGGTGAGAAATCCGGGCTAGCCGCGTCCGAGGGGGCGCGGTTACCTCAAGCAACTCGATCGTTCCTGGAGCCAGGCCACGTCCGGGTTGTTCGGGGATGACACATTCAGGGGAATCGTCGAGCCCTTCTTCACCGGCGGCGTGGTGCGGGGATCCCGCCAGCGCTTGATCTCGGCATGGCCGTCGGCAAACAGGATGCCCGCCGCGCCGCCATGATAGCTGGCCGGGTAATCCACAATCCGCGCCGCGGGGCCGCGCGCCTTCAGGTCGGTCTGGAACAACGCGTCGTTGATGCTGTCCTCGCGTTCGTCGATCAGGATCCAGGTCATCGACGGACCCGGATTCACGATGTCGGAATACTTCCGGAAGATGACGTACTTGTCCTGGCCGATATCGACATTCAGGATGTAATTCATCCAGCAGCTCATCGACATGCTTCGGACGCGCGGATAGGACTTGGCGCCGAACGGGGCCATGCTGCGGTCCGCGGGGCAACGGTAGATTGCGGGGGTCTGTACGTAGGGCCCGATCTGGGAGAAGCGCACGTCGGTCAGATAGAGCGTGTTGGTGTTGTCGGGGTTGTTACTGCTGAAATCGAGCCAGCCGGACGCCCAGGTGTTCGACCCCGCGAACGAGCCTCCGGTGACCCCGGGAAGCTGGTCCTGGTTGTCCTGGACGTACATGAACCAGGCCACCTGGAGCTGCTTGAGGTTGTTCATGCAGCCGATGCCCTGGGCCTTGGCCTTCGCTCGGCCCAGCGCAGGCAACAACATGCCGGCCAGGATGGCGATGATCGCAATGACAACCAACAGTTCGATGAGAGTGAATGCGCCGTGTCCACAGGGCCTCGCGCCCCGGGCGAGGACAGGCCGCAGCCCCCGGGGCTGTTGCCGTGCCCCAGTTTCGCCATCCCGACACGGAGTGCAGGAAGGAACCGCCATTAACGACTCGAACGTGCGCATCACGGATCAGAGTGTGGCCCCGCCTCGCGCTCCTTTCAAGCCGCGAAAACGAGGCGGCGCGAGTCAGTGCGAAACCGCATTCGCTGAAACAGGAACGGGCGCTGTCGTGTTCTTGACGGTGCATCTGTACGTTGTCGGCGGGAATCGAGTTTGCGCCGCGTGAGGCCACGCGGCCTACACCGGCGATCTTTGTCCGTTGCAGGCCCCCGGTGCCCTCACCGGGCGACAGACCACCGACAACAGCCAGATGCGCCGCTCATCATGGGCGGCTGTGATCGGCGTTTGACGAACCGCGCCGGATGCATCAGTCTCCGCCTCTCATGAACCGCGCACGCTGGATTCTTGTGGCAATGACGGTCGCCTGGGTTGCCGGACCGATCCGGGCGGCGGAGAGCCGTCCGGTCGCGTTGGAGGAGTGCATAACGCTGGCGTTGGAGCACAACCTGGATCTGCAGATCGAGCGGCTCAATCCGAGCATGCGGGGCCTCGATTTGTGGGGTTCCTACTCGGCCTACGACCCGACCTTCACGGGCCGCTACGGTCATCGGTACAACCTGGGCATCGGCGGCTACGACACCTCGATCAACACCGTGACCCTGGGCACCGAGGATGACACGGATTCAGGCAGCTTGGGGCTCGGCGGGCTGCTCCCGACCGGCGGCCGATACGAACTGACTGCCAACGGCAGTCATACTGTCGGCACGCAGCCGGCCCCGACGGCGCTGGACGCCTCGGGGCGAGTGCCGTATCGCACGAGCGACGCGAATGCGGCGGCGGCGACGCTGACGCAGCCGTTGTTGAAGAATTTCTGGATCGACGCGGCGCGTTACAACATCACCTTGCGCAAGAAGGAACTGCAGTTTTCCGAGTACACGCTTCAGAGCCGGATCATGCAGACGGTGACGGCTGTCGAGACGGCTTACTACGGTCTGATCGCCGCGTTCGAGCAGGTCAAAGTCCAGAAGCAAGCCCTCGAGGAAGCGGACCAGCAACTGCGCGAAAACCGGAAGCGGGTCGAGGTGGGGGTGATGGCGCCGCTGGACGAGAAGGACGCCGAGTCGCAGGTCGCCGCCAGCCGGGCGAACCTGTTGGCGGCGCAGAAGGACCTCATCTTGAGGCAGAATGCCTTGAAGGCGCTTGTGACCGACCAGTATGGGGAGTGGGCGGAGGTGGATCTGGCGCCGACCGAATCGCTCTCGGCCGTGCCGGTGACGTTCAGCCGGTCCGACAGTTGGGCCAAGGCCCTGAGTTTGCGTCCGGACCTGCTCGGCATGAAGGTCGAACTCGAGAAGCGCCAGCTCACATTGCGGTACGACCGAAACCAGTTGTATCCACAGTTGGATATCGTGGGCAGTTACGGGCAGTCCGGACGGCGCAGCACGTTCTGGGATGCGCTCGACGACATGCGGGGGGGTGTGGGCAACTCGTACAGCTACGGGGTGGTTCTCTCGGTGCCGCTCAGCAACCGGCAGGCCCGCTACAATTACCGGATGTCGAAGCAGGAGATCGAGCTGGCCCTGCTGCAGCTCAAGAGGCAGGAGCAGCAGATCATGCACGAGGTCGAGGACGCGATCGCCGAGGCCCGGAGCAGCTACGAACAGATCGAAGCCCGGCGGCAGGCGAGCGAATTCGCCCAAGCGGCCTATGAAGCCGAGCAGAAGAAGCTCGAGAACGGCAAGAGCACCAGCTTCCAGGTCCTCGTCCTCCAGCGCCAACTCACGCTGCGCCGGTACGAGGAAATCAGCGCCCTGAGCACCTACAACCGGGCCCTCGCCGATCTCGCGCTCAAGGAAGGGACCACGCTCGATCGGTTGGGCATTGTGCTCACGGTGAAACCGTAGCGTCGGCCGGCTTCTGGCCGCCGATCCGGGCGAAGGCGGCGCGCGGATCGCTGGCAAAATCCGACAGCATCGGCCCCACCGCGCGCTCGTCGATCGGCATGTATTTGCCCGAGCCGGACGCCATGAGCGTGCCGGACGGATCCCGCAACTCCGCCTCGGCCAGCAGGAGTCGATTGCGTCGATTCTCCTTGAGTCTGCCGACGAGTTCGTAGGCTGTGCCCGGTCGCACAGGTTTGAGGAAGCGCACGGTCAGCTCGGCGCAGTAGGTGAAACGGCCCGTCGCCGCCCCACAAGCCCAGACCATCGTCTCGTCCAGGACGGTCGAAGTGAGCCCGCCGTGGACGGTGTCCTGGAACCCGGCGTGTTCGCGTCGCGGCTCGAAGCGGGCTCGGACGCATCCGGGTTCTGCGCTGAATTCAAGTTTCAGCCCGAGCGGATTCTCCGTTCCGCACACGAAACAGGACCGGGATCGTGGAAGTGTGATCGCCATGCGGGGAGTGTACCGGGGAGCCCATGAATCGGGAATCGCAAATGGGGGCTGGATCCGGACGCGGCACAAGGTCAGTTCGCTCGGTATTCTGAACGGGGGGCAACACCTTGCTTCCCGGTTGCAGGCTGGGCATGGGCGGTAGGCTAGGGCTCATGCGTTTCATCGGCAGCATCATCGAGAAGCTGCAGCGGCATCCGAAGCGGATTGTTTTCCCTGAGGGAACCGAACCGCGGGTGCTGCAGGCGGCGCGTCAGTATTATTGCCTGCGGCTGGGCGCTCCGATTCTGCTCGGAGACCGCACCCGGATCAAGGCGGTGGCCGCCAGTCTCAATCTCTCGCTCGAGGGGGTGCGGCTGATCAACCCGGCGGACAGCGAAGACCTCGATGTGTTTGTGCAGCGTCTTCTCATGCTGCGGCGTTCGAAGGGGGTCGAGGAGCCGGAAGCCCGGCGGATCATGACCATGCCCAACCATTTTGGCGCGATGATGGTTGCCATGCATCAGGCCGACGGCCTGGTGTCGGGGGCGGACGAAATCACGGGCAGCGTGCTGCGCCCGCTCTTTCAGATCATCAAGCTGGCCCCTCAGACCAAGACGGCCTCGAGTTGCATGGTGATGGAGGTCGAGGACTCGAAGTTCGGCGAAGACGGCGTGCTCTGCATGGCGGACTGCGGGGTGATTCCCGATCCGACAGTGGACCAACTGGCCGACATCGGGGTCGCGACCGCCCGGCTGGCGCATCACCTGTTGAACGTCCGACCCCGGGTTGCGTTCCTGTCCTATTCGACCAAGGGAAGCGCGACGCACCCGACGATCGGCAAGGTGCAGGCGGCGACGGCTCTCGCCCAGCAGCGGGCCGACCAGCAGATGTTGGAGGCCGATTTCGACGGAGAGCTGCAGCTCGACGCCGCACTGGTGGCGGAGATCGCCCGCCGCAAAGTGCCGGACAGCCGGGTGGCCGGGCGCGCGAATGTCCTGGTCTTTCCCGACCTGAACTCGGGCAACATCGGCAGCAAACTGCTGCGCCACATCGCCCGCGCGAACGCCTACGGCCAGATCCTGCTCGGTCTCGACCGGCCCGCGGCGGACATGTCGCGCGGATCGAGCGCGCACGACATTCTGGGCGTGGCCGCCATTGTGGGTGTGCAGGCGGTCAACTATCAGCTCCTCTACCCCGGCGCGGGCGAGCGGCTGCCGGGCGAATAGGGCGGTGCGGCCGATTTCCGCCTTCATGAACACCACCACGCCACGCTTGTTCATCGCGGCCACGCGCCAGAACGAGGGGAAGACGACGATCTCGTTGGGGCTGGCCTCGACCTTGCAGCGCTTTTACCCGCGGATCGGCTACATCAAACCTGTCGGGCAGCGGTTTGTGAGTGTGGCCGAGCAGAAGATTGACGAAGACATCATCCTGATGGACCGGGTGTATGGTCTGAACTGCCCTCTGGCCGACATGAGCCCGATCGCGGTCTCGCCCGACTTCACCCGTCAATACATCGAGTCGTCGAATCACGAAATGCTGGTGCGGCGGATTCGGGAGGCGTTCGACCGGGTCGCGTGGGAGAAGCAGTTTGTGCTGTGCGAAGGCTCGGGTCATGCGGGGGTGGGATCCGTGTTCGACCTGTCGAACGCGCGCGTGGCGAAAGTCCTGGGCGCCAAGGTGATCATCGTGTCGCAAGGCGGGATTGGGAAACCGATTGACGAGGTGTGCGTGAACCACGCCCTGTTCCAGCGCGAGGGCGTCGAGATCATCGGCGTCATCCTGAACAAGGTGTTGCCCGACAAGCTCAGCGACGTCGAGAAGTTCGCCGGCAAGGGATTCCGGCGGCAGGGCTTGGAGTTGTTGGGCGTGCTGCCGCATCAGCATATGCTGACCAGTCCGACGCTCGGGCTGATCCGTGAGGAACTGCGCGCCGAGCCGCTCAACCAGAGCCCGCAGGACTCGAACCTGGTCGAGGAAGTGGTGGTTGGCGCGATGAGCGTCCGACAGGCGCTGAGCTCGTTCAAAAAGGGCGTGCTGGTCATCACGCCCGGCGATCGCGAGGACATCGTGCTGGCGGCCGCCACAACGCTCTTCGACCAGGGACCCGACGGCCTTGCCGGCCTTCTCCTGACCGACAACCAGCGTCCCTCGCCCAGCGTGATGCGCGTCATTGCGGCTCTGCCCTTCCCGGTCCTCCTTACCAAGGAGGAGAGCTACCGGGTCGCGTCCCGGGTGCACGACCTGACGGTGAAGACGCGTCCGGACGACACCGCCAAGATCCTGCTCATTCGCGATTTGATTGCTCAACACGTCAATGTGCAGAAGATTCTCAAATCGATTTGAGCAGACACGGTCCAACGATCCTATGAATGCATCGGCTTCCCTCCTCATGAATCCCAACCTCGAGCATTTGCCCGTCTATCAGCCGGGGCGGCCCATCGACGAAGTGGCGCGCGAGTTGGGGCTGCCGGCTGACGACGTCATCAAGCTCGCGTCAAACGAAAACCCGCTGGGTCCTTCGCCCAAGGCGCTGGCCGCGATGCAGCAGAGTCTGCGATCGCTGCATCTCTATCCCGACGGCAACGCCTTCTACCTGAAACGGCATCTGGCGGATAAGCTGGGGGTCGCTCCGGAAAACCTGATCCTGGGCAATGGCTCGAACGAGGTGCTCGAGTTTGTGGGCCACGCCCTCATCCTGCCGGGATCGGAAGTGGTGGTCTCCGAGTATTGTTTTGCGGTCTACCCGATCGTGACGCATCTGTGCGGGGGCAAGCTGGTGTCCGTGCCCGCGCGCGAGTACGGCCATGACCTGCCTGCGATGCTTCGAGCCATCACGCCGCGCACCGCGGTGATCTTCGCGGCCAATCCCAACAACCCCACCGGCACGCTGGCCTCGGACGACGAGGTCCTCGAACTGATTCACGAGGCGCCGCCTCACGTGCTGGTGGTCCTTGACGAGGCGTACATCGAGTTTCGAGATCGGCCGCTCGATTTGCTCGAACTGATCCGGTCGGGCGCGAAACCGAACCTTCTGCTCACGCGGACTTTCTCGAAGATCCATGGCCTGGCCGGACTGCGGCTTGGGTACGGGATTGGTGGCGCGGAGATCATCTCCGCCTGCGAGAAGGTGCGGCAGCCGTTCAACATCAACACGATGGCGCAGGTGGCGGCCCTGGCGGCGCTCGACGACGAAGACCATCAGCGCCGCAGCAGGGAGAACAACACCGTCGGACTGCGGTTTTTCGAGGACGCGGTTTGCGCGTTGAGGCTGCGGTTCGTGCGATCGCACGCCAATTTTGTCCTGGTCAAAGTGGGCGATGGCCAGCGCGTGTTCAATGAAATGCAGCGGCAGGGCGTCATCGTGCGGCCCATGGGCGGCTACCGTCTGCCCGAGTGGATCCGAATATCCGTCGGCACGCCGGCGGAGAACCAGCGTTGCCTTGCGGCATTGAAGCAGTCCCTTGGACGAGCCTGATCTGCTGTGACCCCTCTGACGATTGACAAGTTTGGAACGTCCGCCGATACGCACCCCGCATCAACAGCAGGCTCATCGGCCTACGGAACTTCGTGGCGGAGAAAGACAATGGGGTCGCATCTATATAGTTGACAAATGGATCGCGTGCCTTGTTCCGGCCATCTTCGTTGCCACCGCCTCGGTCAAGTCGGGATCGGAGAATTGCACGCCATCTCGCACATCCGCGTGTGATCGTCAGCACGTCCGCTATTCGCACCAGGCGCGCGGACGCGACCTGGCGGCAGCAATCGCCCGGCGGGCAATGCGGACGTCCTCGGCCACTTGAAAGTCGAACATGCCGACACAGAGGAAGTCGGCCCCGTTCTCGCAGGCGTAACGAAATCCCTGGTCGGGGTGGATGGCTCCCGCGCCCAGGACCTTGTATGCGATCCACGGGATGTCGACGCCGGCCATGAAGTCGCGGGTCTGCTCCGGGGTTTCCTCCCACACGCTGTCGTTGCGGGGCATCGGGCCCGCCGACCAGTAGCGCTTGCTGTTGAAGGTCTTCATGTAGAAGTCCGGACGCAGGCCCGCCTCCTCGCAGGCCCGGTGCACAGCGAGGTCGTGTCCCGCGATTCCCGCGGCCACGCCTTGTTTCCTGATGCAATTCACAGCGTCGCCCAACAGGTCGACGCGCCCCTCCGCAGCGCAACGGTCCCCCTCGCCCCCGTGGACATAGCACCCCACGGCGCCGGAATCCACGGCGCGGTGAATCTCGGTCCAGGGATCGTTGGTGGGCAGTTTGACCTGGGCGATCCATTGCAGAGAGCCGCCCTGGGCCCGGAATTTGCGGACAATGCGGCAGGTGTCATCGTCGACGCGCAGGATCATTGTGTTGAGGCCATGAGCGGCGCAGATCCCGAGCGTCTCGAGCACTTTGTCGTCGGTGAAATAATGCTTGAGCAGGGGAGAGACGTAAATCAGGTCGCGGCTGTGGGCGAAGCCGCTGATCAAATTGCCGCCGCAGATCAGGCGCGAGACGGTCAGCTTGCCGATCGTTCCAGCGGGGAAGGGTGAGGCCGGTTCAGCCGGTGTCGCCAGCTCGGGCCGTGGCCCCTGTTGAGCCAGGAGCGTCGTCTCCTCGAAGCGCCAGGCCAGGGCGGCGCCGCACGATGTCGTCAGGGCGGCGCGTGTGAGGAAACTCCTCCGGCTGTAGGGTGTGTGCATGTGTCGGCCTTCCCCGTGCGGTGTTAATGATTGCTTGAGGACCGGAGTTTAATGCGCGGGCCGATCCCCAGCAAGCATCGGTGCGCGGCTTCCGGGATAGGACCCGCCCCGATGCCCCGTTCAGCCGCCCCCCCGATGCCCCGTCACGGTCGGATCCATTAAGAGTGATCGCACGGCGAACTGAGATTCGCGAACCCGGCGGAGGAGAGTTTGAAATCGCGGATCAACCGGCGCCGTCCCTGCGGGGCAGGCACGCATGTCCAGAACGAGCAAAATGATCGCAGTGTTGGTCCTGGTTCTGAGCCTGGGCCTTCATTGGGCCTTTCTGCAGTCGGTTGGCTGGGTGTCGATGATTGTCCGCTATGCGCAAGACTACCCTCTGCGGTAAACGATTAGCATGACGTTCTCGACCGAGATGTCCGACTCAAGTTGGCGCAGGAAGAGCGGGAGGCCATTCGGCGGAACCTGCAGACTCTCACTCCCCGGGAAAACCAGGTCTTTGTGCTCGTCATCCAAGGCATGCTCAACAAGCAGATCGCGGCCGAGATCGGAGCCTGCGAACAAACCATCAAGATTCATCGGCGCCGCGTCATGGAGAAAATGCAGGTCGCTCCTGTTCGCAGCCGACCGAATCGATACACAGACGCTCATGCCATCAATGCACAACCTCATCTGGATCAGAACGGACGACGAATCTCTCCGCGGAACGTTCAGCAGGTTGGGGATTACCATTCGGCGCGGCACCTCGATCAAACAGGCCTGACCTGCTCGACTTGGTTCGCGAATCAGGGGGGAGCGCTCCGGAGCGGCGACCTCGTCAGACGAACCAGCCCTGTCTGGACTGCTGCCGCTGAGAAATTCCCGCTGGCCATTTCCGGGCGCGCGGCTATGATCAAGCCGTGAGTTTGGTCTGTGTCCAGATAGGTTCCAACGTTTTCGCCCATGCCCGCGGCAGCGGGTTCGTGAATTGGGAGGCGGCGGGATACGGGGGGGATATCCGGCTCTGAGCGACCTGCGACAGGCGCTGGCCGGGTTAACTTGCTGGGGGCAGTCACTTCTTTCCGGGACATCCATTTTCCACCATGACAGAGGATTTGCAGATCAACGGGCATATGATCCGGCGCCGTCCACGAAGTCGGCTGGAACCGATGCCGGTCACCATTCGAGAGCTGGCGCTCGAGGACATTTCGGATGTCTTCGAGCTGGGGCAGAAGCTGTTCACGCCGGAGAAGCTGCCGACCCTCTATCGGGCCTGGGACGAGGATGAAGTCCTGCAGCTTTACACGGCGGCCCGGGAGACGTGCCTTGTGGCGGCCTCGAGTGATCGGATTTTGGGGTTCGCCCTGGGACGGCTCATGGAGAAGCCGCGCAGCGCGTGGAAGTACGGCTGGCTCCTGTGGCTGGGCGTCGATCGCGCCACCAAACGTCAAGGCATCGCCACACGCTTGCTGCGCCATCTCACCAGCCGGTTCATCGAACGCGAGGCCCGGATCATGCTGGTGGATACCGACGAGCACAACCGACAGGCCCTCACTTTTTTTCGGAAGCATGGTTTTGGCCAGGAAGTCCGGCACGTCTATCTCTCCCAGAACCTCGATGCCCATCCCGAGGCGTTGGCGCGGAGGGAGGAGGCAGAGCGGGACGAGTGATCTAGCCTGCATTGTTGACTTCTCTTGAAAACTCCGGCTTGGCGGTGGCAAAAGTGGTGAGAAATGCAGGCTAGTAGTAGCAGGCGTCGGCGACGAACAGACCCTGCTGCAACATCCACTGGCAGCGATTCAGGTAACTGATGAGCGGGCCAGACTGAGGCCACCACGTGGAGTGCGGGTTGATATGAGTGCCCGCGAAGTACTGGATACCAGGCCGCCCCTCTTCTTCGGGAGAACAGACGAACCCGTGCCACACCAGCAGGTTGAGCCCCTCGCACGCCGCCCGATCAAACGACGGCTTCCGGTTATCCCAGATCGTCTCCTGCCAGTGCGGGCCGATGGTGGTGAAGCCCTCCGCGGCGACGAAGCGCCGTCCGCAGGTGTGCGCGGCGGAGGCGGGCTGTTTGACGCAGAAACGGTTGGACTCGCCGACACGGTGCCGCCGCGACCAGGCCCAAAACTCGCTCATCGGCACGTCGTTGAAACCAAGACACTGTTGTGCATCGACTGGCACCGCGTGGGGTCCGCCTGACTCGGGGTGGATTTGCAGTCCGTGGCGATGCGCGCCATCGCGGAACAACCGGTAGTGGTTGTCGATCGCCAGGTCGCCAAGTGTCCGCCGAAAATCATGAAGGATCGGTGGCTCAGCGAGCGATCGTCCACGATTCGCCCCGCAAGGACAGGCAGAAAGGGCAAAAGATCGTAACCGCGCCGTCGCTGGAAGTGCTCCCGCAAGGTCGGTGTCCAATTGACGGCCTCGACCTCCCAACTGTCTGTGTGCAGGTACTTGAGCGTCCGGCCCGCCAGCGATCCGGCATCCGCAATGAGCGGTTCGACGACGGCGTCCCAGTAGCGGCCAAAGGCGCCGGCATCGAGCACAAGGCCCTGACGCGTGTCTTGCTCGCCTGCTGCAGATAGCCCCGCAGGTCGTCCGCGGCTTTGGCGAGTTCATGATCTCGATCGTGGGATTAGGCCTGGCGTTTCTCCTCTGCTGGTTTCTGCACGGAAAGAAGATTTGCCTTCGTCTCTGATCTGCGCACCGACCGGTTGCTCGCGCGGCGGCCTTGACCCAAGCCCGGGTCGTGGTGATGTTGGGAACGCTCGCGTCACCGGGTTCGGTCAGTCGCACAGGCATCCCATGCGCGAGCGATTTCAGGCTTCGCCTTGATCGACCTCGGTCGTATGCTGTTGGGGTGACCGAGGTCACACGCATCCTGGATCGCGTGCAGCGGGGCGAAGCCCAAGCCGCCGAGGAACTGCTCCCGCTCGTCTACGACGAACTACGCCGCCTGGCGGCCCAAAGGATGGCGCACGAAGCCCCGGGCCAGACCCTTCAAGCGACGGCACTCGTGCACGAAGTTTGGCTGCGATTAGCGGGTTCGACGCGGCAAGAATGGCGCGGGCGCGAGCATTTCTTCGGTGCCGCCGCCGAGGCCATGCGGCGCATCCTCGTCGAGCGCGCCCGCTCCAAACTGCGGCTGCGTCACGGCGGCGGTCTGCGGCGGGTGGACTTCGAGGCATTCGATCTGCCCATTGCACAGGAGGACGATGAATGCCTGCGCGTTCATGAAGCCCTCGAACAATTGGCGGTGGCCGATCCGGAAAAGGCGGAGGTGGTGAAGTTGCGCGTGTTCGTCGGGTTGGGGGTCGCGGAAATCGCGGCGGTTCTGAACACCTCGGAGAAGACGGTGTGGCGGCACTGGACATTCGCCAAGGCGTGGCTATCCCGGGAGTTGAAAGAGGGCGCGTGAGATTCCTTCGACCGGATGTCCGATTCGAGGAGGAAACGTCGCCAGATAGAATGGACCGATCAACCGACTTGGATCATGCGCAAACCGAGCGAAAAGCTGAAGGTGCTCTTCGAGGGGGCACTGGCTCTCGAAACGGACGCGGAACGCGCGGACTATCTGAACCGGGCATGTCCTGATGCGCAGATGCGTCAGGAAGTCGAGGCGCTCCTGGAAGCCCACCGGCATCCAGACAGTCTTTTTGCGGAACCAACTGTTCAGGTGGACGCGACGCCAGCCGAGGTCGTTGGTGCGGTGATTGGGCGTTACAAGTTATTGGAGGTGTTGGGCGAGGGCGGTTTTGGCGTGGTCTGGCTGGCTGAGCAGAAGGAACCGGTGCGACGCAGGGTGGCCCTCAAGGTCATCAAGCTGGGGATGGACACCCGACAGGTGGTGGCCCGGTTCGAAGCCGAGCGCCAGGCACTGGCGCTGATGGACCATCCCAACATCGCCAAGGTCTTCGATGCCGGCACCGTCGGCGACCCCCACCCTCCACTCTCCACTCTCCGCTCTCCACTTCCCCTGGGTCGGCCCTATTTTGTGATGGAACTCGTGCGTGGCATTCCGATCACCAAGTTCTGCGACGAGAACAAGCTGGCGACCGATGCGCGACTCAATCTCTTTGTCACGGTCTGTCATGCCGTCCAGCACGCTCACCAGAAGGGGATCATCCATCGGGACCTGAAGCCGTCGAACGTCCTGGTCACGTTGCATGACGGCGTGCCCGTGCCGAAGATCATCGATTTCGGCATCGCCAAGGCAACTCAGCAGGAACTCACCGACAAAACCATCCACACCCTGTTTCAGCAATTCATCGGCACGCCGGCCTACGTGAGCCCGGAGCAGGCCGAGATGAGCGGGCTCGACGTGGACACGCGCAGCGACATCTACAGCCTGGGGGTGTTGCTCTACGAGTTGTTGACGGGCCGGACGCCTTTCGACAGCAAGGATCTGCTCGCGTCGGGCTTGGACGCGATGCGGCGCACCATCCGTGAGCAGGAGCCAGCCCGGCCCAGCACACGATTGGACACGCTGCCCGACGCCGAACGGACGACGACGGCGAGCCGGCGCGCGACGGAACCGGCCAAGCTGGTCAAGCTGTTGCGCGGGGACTTGGATTGGATCGTGACTGCCAGCTACGATCACACGGCCCGGATCTGGGATGCCGACACTGGCCAGCCCATCACACCTCCGTTGCGCCACGGAGACCGACTTGCGCAGGCCACTTTCTCCAACGACGGCCGCTGGGTGGTCACGGCCAGTTGGGATGCGACCGTGCGGTTGTGGAGCGCCACAACTGGCGGTCCAATCACGCCGCCAATCCGCCTGGGCGAAGGCGTGCGGGACGCGCGGTTGAGCGCGAAGGGACGATTCCTGGTCGCGGCCAGCGGTTCAACGGCGTGCGTGTGGCATCTGGGCAGGGAGGAGCGGCCTGTGGAGGAACTGGACGTGGCCACACGGCTGCTGAGCGGTCACCCGGCCGATGCGGAAGGCCCTGTTCTGCCGTTCGATGTTAAGGAAGCCTGGCGCGCGCTCAAGGCACAGCCCGCCGAGTCATCGGCAGAACGCTCGACGGCGGCCCGAGCCTGGCACCGGCGTGCGCTCGCCCAAGCGCTGGACCGGCTTGACCTCTGTGCGGCGAGATTCCATGCGGATCATCTCTTCACGCTGACGCCGGGCGATGATACCGCGCGCGCGCTCCGTGCTCGGCTGGACTGCATTCCGGCCGGTTCGACCACCAGCGACTTCGCGATTGCCGAGGCGATTGCCGAGGCTCGCTCTCGCATCCCGCCGGCAGCGGCAGACACGCCGGACAACCTGATCGATCTTTCTAACTACTACACCCGACCGCTGGCGGACGCGCCGGACACGGACTGGCCGGTGGAAACCTACAACCTGTCGACCTTGGCGCGGGGCGTTCAGGTGCTCGCCGGCGTGAAGTTCGATCTGCGCGGCATGGTCCGACTGCTGGGCAATGACGCAAGTAACGATCGATCTACCGCTGCGCAACGGATGGCGGCTGGGGAGCACATCTCCGGAATCCGGATCGCTCGCTGCTGCCGCCGCCTGCATTTTCTCCACGGCACCGGCTGGGTCGAAACGGCAGGCAAGGAGATTGCCCAGTACGTCATTCACTATGCGGATGGCGAAGTGGCCCGCCGGCCTGTTCGTTACGACAACGATGTGCGCAACTTCATCTGGCTGACACCGGGCGACCTGGCGGAACATCCCGACGCCGTGCGCGCCTGGACCGGGACCAACGCGCTGACGGCAGAGAACGGCTTGTCATTGCGCTTGTACAAGTCGGTCTGGGAGAACCCGCGGCCCGACGTGCCGGTCGCCAGCGTCGATTTCGTCTCGACCATGACCGCCTGTCATCCGTTCCTGATTGCCATGACAGCAGAATGAAGTCCATGAGCGCCACCATGGTGCCGTAGATCTCCGATGTCGGGTTTAGGCCCCGCGCCTCGGCCCGGCGTGCTGAGCCGATTCACTCTCAAAACAAGAAAGGGGGCGAGCGCCCCTCACGGGCAGAGTGTTGCCTCGCGCCGACCGCTTTCGCCACTCACGACGAGTGGCCGAGAACAAGAACAGAACACATCCCAAAGAACATGAAACCGCCAAACGCATGTCGAAAAGCTCGTCGGCCCCGCTGCTCGTGGCGCGCAGCCATTTGTCGCCTGGCCCTCATCGGATCAAGGGCCTTTGTCCTTCTCTGTGCCGCCATGGCTCAACCGCTGATCACGACCCAACCGAAGGATTCGTTTCTGGACCCAGGGAAAAGCGCCCTGTTCTCCGTCACGAGCCTTAGCACTCCGCCATTGAGCCATCAATGGTTCTACAATGGCACCCTGCTGGCCAGCGCGACGAACAGAGCGCTCCGCTTGACCAACGTGCAGCCCAGTTTCAATGGAGAATACGTTGTGGTCGTGACCGATGGCGCGGGCTCGGTCACCAGTCAGGTCGCCCGGCTGAAGGTGTTTGTTCCGACACCACATCGTCTCACTCGGCTTGAGTGGAAGGGGGATGAAGGGGCCGCGCTTACGCTGGGCGGCGAGACCACGGCCGTCTTCGCGCGGTATTGGGATTTGTATCCCGTGGAAGCCTCGCCCGACCTCACGGACTGGTTCCCACACACGACGCTGCAGCGCGCGAATGCTTCACTGGATCTGTTGACGGTTTCGGAGGCGCACGCGACACAATTCAGTCAGCGGTTTTACCGCACGCCGACCAACCTCTTCCTCACGGCGTTTCCCAAGCCGACCGGCCCTTTCGCCGTCGGCACGTTCTCACGCGTCATCAGTGACCCCGCCCGGACCAACGCCTACCGCTACAACAAAAAGACGAACGCCTTCATGCTCACGTGCTGGTATCCAGCCAAACCCAAGGCCGGCTTGTTTCCTGTCGCGGCGTGGGACCCCGATGTGGCGGCGGATTCGTCTCGGTATTCAGAACTCAGCGAGGATCCCAGTTGGGCGTCGGTCGTACCGCTATTCCACGGCCATGCCATGCCCGAGGCGCCGATCGCGCCGGGAACCGACCGTTATCCGATCATCCTCTATTCGCATGGCTACACGTGCCATCGCAAGATCAACTGCCACGACGTCGAAGAACTGGCCAGCCACGGTTACGTGGTGGTCGGCGTCGATCACGAAGACTGCTGGGGCACCGAGTTTCCCGATGGGCGGTACTTAAAATCTTCGTACAACCTCAGTTCGTTCACCGCCGGCCTCCATCTGACCCAGAGCCGCATCAAGGACTTGTTGTTCGTTATGGACGAACTCCGCCGGATGGACGCCGATGATCCGTGGCTTGCGGGCCGCCTGGACCTGGATGCCTTGGGCACCTTGGGAATGTCCTTTGGGGGAAGCCCCACCGCGAGTCTCTGCCGGACCAACCAGACGGTCAAGTGCGCCGCCTTCCTGGATTGCGCCTTTCACTTCGAGGTGAATGCCGATCTCCAACAAACGGGGATACAAAAGCCGTTCCTGGCCATGAACAGTGACTATACCGCGTATCAACCGTTGTACTTCTGGCCGGAAAGCACCCGCCTATTCGACCTGGCGCAAACCGACGCCATCATCTTCCAGATACGGAACACCTGGCATTTCTCGTTTTTCGACTTTGGCTGGTTCTTCCTCGATCAGCCGACCGCCAGCCGGATCATGGATGCCTGCTTGGTCTCATTCTTCAACCGGTACCTCAAAGGCCAGGACGACGACTTCCTGGATCAGACACCGCCAGACTACCCCGAGGAAGAGCACGAGATCCTCAATTTCAGGCGCAAGTGAATGGTCCTCCGACTCTTCACCTCGCGTCCTGTGTCACCAGATTCGGTCAATCGCGTAGGCGTCCAGTTGCGCATCGTGACTGATCACTGTCATCCCCTCGACCATGGCCTGAGCCACAAGCAACCGATCGAACGGATCCCGATGGTGCCACGGGAGCACGGCCACCCGGGCAGCATGTCGATACTCGACGGGCAGCATAAGGAATCCGTTCTTTTCCAACAAACGATCAAACCCTCCCTCCAGACGCAGGGACATTTTCAGTTTCCCCAAACTCAGTTTGATGGCCATCTCCCAGATGCTCGCCACGCTGCAGAATGCGCGGCCGCTGTTGTCGGCGATCGCCGCTCGCGCAGCCTTCGAGAGGCCGGGACTGTCTTGGGCAAACCAGATCAGGGCGTGAGTGTCGATGAGCAGATTCACGATGAGTAGTCGCGGAAATCGGCCAGAGCAGCATCGAAATCATCCGCCACATCAACAAAGCAGCCCTTGGCAAACCCCGGGCGGGGTCGGTGGCTCGCAGGAACCGGCGCCAGTTCCGCAATCGCGCGTCCGTGGCGGGTAATTCGAAACCGCCAACCGCGCTGGACCTTTCCCAACAATTCGGAAAAACGAGTCTTCGCCTCCAAGGTTCCAACGGTCTCACTTTTCATGGTTCCGAATATGGTCAGAATGGTCAGAACTGTCAAGCGACCGCGCATCTGTCCGTCAAGGCGATGTGCGAAGCGCTTCGTGCAGGAAAAAACGCTGAGCATCTATATGTCAAGTATGTAGATGCGACCCCATTGCCCTTACCAGACATAAGACTCTTCTAGGAAACCAGTGCCACCAAGCTTGACTTGCGTGAATGGACACATTCCAAATGGAACGTAGTCTGACATGTTCGTGTGTTTTGGTGACGGCTAATTACGCCTAACGAGCTCACCGACCGCCGCCGACCACGGGCACCGGCAGCGAATCCGGCGTCTGACCAACCCGGCGCATCCGCAACGGAGACGCTGGGCGGCGGTTCGGTGGAGCGACTGGTTCGGCGCTTGATCATCTGAGGTGCTCAAGGAACTCCTCCTCGCTGATGTCCGCGTCCCGAAGTGCGCCTCGCAACGTGTGGCGATCCACCTCGTCGTGAAACGGGAAAACGATCCTCCGACCATCGGCATGCTCCATTTTCACGTGACTGCCCTTCCGGTGGATCTCCTGAAACCCAAGCCGGCGCAAGGCCCCGTAGACCTCTCGGCCCGCCAGCAGGGGCAGCTTCATGTCAACTCCACCACCTCGTGCTGCGCGTCCTGCGGCAGCCGTGCCGGATCCGGCTCCAGATACAATTCGATGGCTTCGCGGATGTTCCGAAGCGCGTCCTCGCGGGTGCGGCCCTGGGACCAGCACGAGCGGAGCGCAGGGCAGTGCGCCACGTAGTAGCCGTCCTCTCCCTGCTCAAGTACCACTTTCACGTTCATGATGCGAGTTTACGCGCCGAGACCGGGCGGTCAATGCCACCGAACGCCAAAGCTGAGCGACCGCCGCCGGAAGAGCAAGCTTGAGCGTGAACGGCGTGTCCGAACTCGCAGCCCGCGTCGAGCGGAGGAGGCGGGCGGCGGTTCGTCTCCAGCGTCTGGTTCGGCGCCTTGTGGAATGCTGTGATGGTGTAGAGCATCAAAACTCCGAGAGAATCCAGTTGTCGTATTCGTCGCGAACGCACTGAGGCACCCAATCCTCATTCATTTCGCGCTTCTCGTTCTTTTGGGGGGCTGGATGGGAGAATCCAATCACCTTCAGCGACTGCCAATCGACCTCATTTCTCCGCGCCCAGAAACGGACCAGTAACCGACCGCTCCGTGTGCGCCAGACATCCATGTTGAACGTGCGGCCTCTGCCGAAATGATCGCCGCGACCATAGACTCGGCGCATGCCGCGCGCGTCAAAATGGCCGATGCAATATAGGCTGATTCCCCGTCCCCGGCGTCCTCTTTGCTCCCAGGTCGCGGTCATGGTAGTAGAACGTGAACGGTATTCATGGCTCAATGGTTTGCGCCGTGGCCGAACGAGAAACGCAGCCACGCCGTGCCAAAGCAGCTCGATTGGAACCGAGCTGGCCTCCCGGCGTGGGCTGGCGCGACTTGTTCGCGCTTCCTCATTCCTCCGTGAAGTAGTCCGTGTCGATCTTCTTCAGGTCGTAGGTCGCGATTGTTGACACCCCGACGTTGTGGTCGATCATGAGTTGGGCAAGGGTCTTTCCGTCGATCAGTACGATCTTCGTGTCAATTCGCGACACGTAGTCTTGGGCATCGGCGGAGAAATCGGCCGTGGTGATGAATAGGCCCTTTTTGGCGCGCTGCCCCGTTAGCGCGCCCACGAACTTCTGGATTTCCGGTCGTCCAACGGTGTTCTCCCATCGTTTCGCCTGGATGTAGATGGCGTCGAGACCGAGTTTGTCCTCCTTGATCATTCCGTCAATTCCGCCGTCACCGCTTTTACCGATGGCCTTTCCGGCATCCTGCCGACTGCCACCGTATCCCATCTTGACGATGACTTCGACCACGAGGCGCTCGAAGAAGGCAGGGGAGCATGTCTTGAGCCGCTGGAGAATGTCGGCGGCAAGGTCGTCTCTGATCTTGGCGTAGGCGGTCTCCAGTGCTTCCTCTGGTGTTGCACCATGGTTCGGCTCGGGTTCGTCTGCTTCTTCTGCCCGCTGTCGGTGCGTCGCCCGGAACGCGACGTATTCTGGGAACTGATGCAGAAACCGCAGGTTGATGGCAGTGGGAGACTTGGAGAGAACCTCCTGACCGCGTGGGGTGATTTGGTAGATGCCGCGACGTGGGTTGGTGAGGAGTCCGGCCATTTTTAGGTGGGATTTTGCCCACGCCACTCGGTTTCTGAGAACCTCCTGAACGCCGCTTGGCAGTAGCGCTTTGCGCTCCTCATCTGTCAGTTTGAAATGGTTCGCGAGAGCGTCCACCGTCTCACTGATGGAATGCTCCTGCCCGTCTTGGCAGTGGCGCATCAACGGGAGCATCATCGTCTGGAAATCAGGTATCGCCATGTTTCATTCCTCCTCTCGCCGAACGACAAAAGCTCAGCGACAGCCGCCGAGAGGCAAGGTGGAGCGCACGAGGCGCGTCCAAATTGCCGCCCCGCTCCGAACGGAAGAGCGGGGCGGCTGTTCGCTGCAGCGCATGGTTGAACGAAGCCGCTCCGCGGCGGCGACCGACGCCGCCCCGGAGCGACGTCGGGAAGCGACTTCTGAGATTTCGACCGCTTTTTGTCATTGTCGCCTGTGATCGGCGTGGCGCATGGTCGGGCGCCCGGCCGCCACCTGACGAACCGGGCGCCAAACCAAAAACTCAACTCACGTTCGTATGCATAAAAAAACTCGACCGTTCACGCCAGCCTAATCCGCTTCGCCGACGACCTGCGCCTGCTGCCCCTGCAGCCTCGCACCCAGGTCAGCTACCTGGCCTGTGTTCGCCACCTGGCCGAGCACTTCCACAAGGCCCCCGAAGAGGCCACCCCAGAGGAACTGCGCCAGTACTTCCTCTACCTCAAAACCGAGCGTCGCTACACCCGTTCCACCTCCACCCAGGCCATCTGCGCCATCAAGATGTTCTGGGAGAAATCCCTCCGCCGAGCCTGGCCGGCCGAGGTCCAACTGGTCCGCGCCACCCCTCAGTTCAAGCTCCCCGTCATCCTCTCCACCACCGAGGTGCGCCAGATCCTCGCCGCCGTCCCCGCACTCGATCATCGCGTCGCCCTGGCCACCATCTACTCCTGCGGCTTGCGCCTGGGCGAAGCCCTTAACCTCGAAGTCGGCGACAGCGACGCCCAGCGTATGTTCCTTCACATCCGCGCCGGCAAAGGCAACCGCGACCGCTACGTCCCCTTGCCCCAGCGCACCCTGCTCCTGCTGCGCGAGGGCTGGAAAGCCCATCGCCATTCTCGCTTGCTCTTCCCCGCCAAAGGCCACAACGGCAAAGGCGCCTCCACCGCCACCCGCCCCATGTGCCGGACCACCCTCCAGCGCGCCTTCCGCCTCGCCCTCGAGGCCAGCGGCGTCAAGAAAGCCGCTCACATCCATTCGTTGCGTCAACATGCCGGGAACCGAATTATGCCGAGTTGGACCGGCCGATCGTGCAAAGACGGAGCAAATCCCGCACAATGAGCGCTTGGCACTCGGCATAATCCGGAGGTCATTCTCCTTCGACTCTTCAACTCGAAGACGAAGGAAAGGACATCCATGATTGAGCACTTCTATGCGCAACCTCACTCCGCACAGCGTTTACGGTCCGGTCCCTTGGAACCTCACCTGGACGATTATGCCCAACTCCTCGCCGAGCAGGGCTACTCGCGGCAGGCGGCCCGGCAGAAGCTTCGGCTGGCGGCTGACTTGAGCCGGTGGCTTGAGCGCAAGCGCCTCCCAGTCGAGAAGCTCAACGAGCAGCGAGTCCGTGAGTTCTTTGGCGCTCGATGGCGGCGCCTCCGCTGGCATAACTCGGATCAATCAACTCTGGCGCTGTTGCTACGTCAACTCCGGCAAGCCAACGTAATCCCCGACGTCGTGATCCCGGCGGTCGAGAGTCCGCTGGATCGTGTGGAGCAGAACTACGCACGTTTCCTGACCCAGGAACGTGGTTTGGTGCAGAGCACTTTGGACAACTACCTTCCAGTTGCCCGGCGATTTCTCGTCAGCCGCTTCGGATCGGGGAAGCTCCGGTTGGCGGCGCTCCGTTCTCACGATGTCTGCGAGTTCATCCTCCGCGACCTAGCCGGTTACAGCCCGAAGCATGTTCAACTGGCTACCAGCGCTCTGCGGAGCTTCTTGGGGCATCTCTATCAAACGGGGCAACTGGCTACCAATCTCGCGGCCGCGATTCCCCCCGTTGCCGGTCGATCCCTCTGTACGCTCCCTCGGTTTCTGGAGCCAGAGCAAGTCGAGCGGCTTCTGAACCACTGCGATCGAGCTTGTCCCGCCGGCCAGCGGGATTACGCGGTGCTGTTGCTCTTGGCCCGACTGGGTGTGCGGGCGGGCGAGGTCGTCCAGTTGAGCTTGGAGGATATCAACTGGGAAGCGGGAGAACTCCTGATCCGGGGCAAGAGTGCGCGCATCGATCGATTGCCGTTGCCCTCCGACGTCGGCCGGGCGTTGGCCTGCTACCTCAAACGGGGGCGACCCCGGTGCTCTTCGCGACGTGTGTTCATCCGGACCAAGGCCCCACGGCAGGGTTTCTCTGGCTCCGCCGCCGTCGACGGGATTGTCGACCGTGCCCTCAGCCGTGCCCAACTGGATCCTGGACAACGCGGCGCGCACTTGCTGCGCCATTCGCTGGCCACACGCATGCTCCGGGGCGGAGCGTCCTTAACCCAAATCGGCCAGATCCTCCGACATCAAATGCTCCAGACCACGGAGATCTACGCCAAGGTCGATCTGGAAGCCTTGCGGAAGCTGGCGCAGCCTTGGCCGGGAGGTGCGCGATGAAGAGCCTGAGCATGCACCTTCAGCAGTACTTGCAGTTGCGCCGTCGCCTCGGGTTCAAGCTGCGCGATGCCGGCGGCGTGCTCTCCAAGTTCGTCCGCTTTGCCAAGCGGCAACACGCCACGTTTGTCACCACCAAACTCGCCCTGCGGTGGGCCACCCAACCGGTCGATTGTCACCCGGCCTTGTGGACCACTCGGCTGAGCATGGTTCGACAGTTCGCCCATTATGTGAGCGCGGTGGATCCCCGCACCGAAATCCCGCCGCACGGGCTCCTGCCCCATCGCTATCGCCGGAGACCTCCCTACCTCTACACCGACCAGGAAGTTGGCGCCTTGATTGCGGCCGCCCAGCAACTGCCTTCGCCTCGGCACCTGCGCGGTGCCACTTACGCCACCCTGTTCGGATTGCTGGCAGCGACCGGCATGCGTGTCGGCGAAGCCCTGGGCCTGGACCGTGCCGACGTCGACCTGGCGCAGGCCCTCTTGACCCTGCGCCAGACTAAAGGCAACAAGACGCGACTGGTTCCCATCCACCCCTCGACCAGCCAGGCCTTGCGGCGCTACGAGCGTCTGCGGGATCGGGTGTGCCCTCGGCCCCAGAGTCCACGCTTCTTCCTCTCGGAACGCGGTGCCACTTTGACGTACTGGATCGTGCGCCACTGGTTCGTGAAAGTGTCCCGTCAGATCGGCCTGCGGCAGCCTTCTGACCGTCACGGCCCCCGGATCCATGAGCTGCGTCACCGCTTCAGCATCCGGACCCTCGTGCACTGGTACCGCACCGATCAAGACGTGGAAGCCCATCTGCCCGAGTTGGCCACCTATCTGGGCCACGGCCATGTGAACGATACCTATTGGTATCTGTCCGCCACTCCCGAGTTGCTGCAATTGGCCACCCGCCGCTGGCAACGGCAGGAAGGAGGGCGCCGCTCGTGAAGACTCACGCCACGTTCTCCGAGCTCTTGCAGGCGTACTTCACCGACCGGCTGATGCGGCAACACAACGCCAGCCCGAACACGGTGGCCAGCCACCGGGATACCTTTCGCCTGTTGCTGGGCTTTGCTCAGCGGGTATTGCACAAGCCGCCCACGGCCCTGGCCGTCGACGATCTGACCCCTTCCTTCCTGGGTCGGTTCCTGGACTACCTGGAAAAAGACCGCGGCAACGTTCCTCGGAGCCGCAACGCGCGACTGGCAGCGATCCACTCTTTCTTCGGCTACGTGGCGCTTCAGGAGCCCAGTCTGAGCGCCGTGGCGCAGCGGGTGTTGGCCATCCCTGGCAAACGCTACAAAACCAAACCCGTTGACTTCCTCACCCGCCCCGAAGTCGACGCCCTGTTGGCCGCACCGGATCAGGGGACGTGGAGCGGACGTCGCGACCGGACCCTCTTGTTGGTAGCAGCGCAAACCGGTTTGCGCGTTTCGGAGTTGGTCGGTCTCTGCTGCCAGGACGTCGTGTTTGGCACGGGGGCGCATGTGCACTGTACCGGGAAAGGACGCAAAGAAAGGTGTACTCCCTTGCGCAAAGACGCCGTCGCCGCGTTGCGGGCTTGGTTGCGAGAACGGCACGGACAGGCCACTGAGCCGCTCTTTCCCAGTGCCCGTGGTCATCCTCTGAGTCGGGATGGGGTCGAGTACCTGCTCGCCAAGCACGCGGCCGTCGCACGCACTCACTGCCCCGCCTTGAAGGGCAAACGCGTCTCCCCGCACGTGCTGCGCCACAGCCTCGCCATGGAATTGCTGCAGGCCGGCGTCGACCGTTCAGTCATTGCCCTCTGGTTTGGTCATGAATCGACTGACACGATACAGGTCTACTTCCACGCCAATCCGGAACTCAAAGAGAAGGCCCTCGCGAAAACCCAGCCCTTTAACGAACGCGCTCGTCGATATCGGCCCGGCGACCGACTGCTGACGTTTCTCCAGAGCCTCTGATTATGCCGAGTCGGACAGCTTGCATAACCCGGATTCCCGTGGTTTTTGCACGATCGGCCGGTCCAACTCGGCATAATTCGGTTCCCGGCATGTTGACGC